>JAKSDM010001812.1 GCA_022360135.1 Pseudanabaenales cyanobacterium
GGGAAACTGCGCGAGTTCCTGGAGATTCCGGCGCGGGCGTCCAGTGCTCGAATACAGGACATCGCTTACACACTGCAGGTGGGACGTGAGCCCATGGAGGAACGCCTGGGATTCACGGCTTCTTCGGTCGACGACTTACGGTGGCAACTTGGATTGTTTCTGAATAGTGCTTCGCCCGTGAAGGGACAGCTTCGCGGCTGCGCCGATGACAAATCGACAGATGTCTTCGAACCCTCTTCATCAAATTCGGATGTGAACGCTATGGTCGACCGCCTCGCTAGGGAGGGCGATGAGTGGGCCATTCTTCAGCTTTGGGTTTCCGGATATGAATTTGACTGGAACAGACTCTACCGCGCTGCTAGCTCAAGCCCCCGACGTATCAGCCTTCCGACTAGCCCCTTCATCCGCCAACGGTATTGGGTTGAACGACCAGGCGGCACATCTGGCGGTACATCCACAGCGCAAGCCCACGTCGCCGCTCCGGCGAATCTCGCAACACCGCCATCGGCCGAGATGAATGCGCTTCCCCAGCCATTGGCGACGCTTGGTATCGTAGAGTCGCGCTTCGTGACAGCGGCGCCGGTCAAGCCCAGTCAGCTCGTCGAGTTGACTCCGTTATCAGCGAACCCAGAATTCTCCCTGATCGTTTCGTCTGACGAGGGGCCGGTTGTCGATGACGCCGAACCTGCCAGCGAACCGATCGCGGAATCACTTGCGGTGACGCCTCCATCAGATCTTTCGGTTGCTGCGCTCGAATCCCTCCAGGAAAAGCTGCTCGCGAGTTTGGCTGAAACACTCTTCATGGAAGCGGATGAAATTAGGCTGGACAAGCCGTTCATGGACTTGGGACTTGATTCAATTGTGGCGGCGGAGTGGATTAAGCACATCAACCAAGAGTTTGGTTTGGACATAGCGGCCGCGATCGTCTACGAACACGGGACCCTGCGAAAGTTCACGGCATTCCTTTACAACGAAATACGCCGCCTTGGCCCTGCGGTTTCTCCGTTCCCCTTGCCGCTGGCCGAACCATTGCCGGTTACCAGCGAGGCGGAGCATTTTGATGCGGCTGTCTTGGATCCAAGCACAGTCAAGTCTCACGAAGCAGAGACTTCGGAATCAGGTTCCTTTGCTGTCACCTCAGCGCATCATCGTGTGGATGCCTCCAATCAGCGGGAGCATGACATTGCAATTATCGGCATGTCGGGGCGGTTTCCCGGCGGGCATGATTTGGATGCGTTCTGGCGCCTGCTTGAAAGCGGAGAAACCGCATTCTCAACCCTTCCACGGGATCGAGACTGGGATTTGGAGGAGATTTATCACTCGGCTCCGCACCCCAACAAAACCTACGTGCGCCGTGGAGGGTTTCTCGATCGAGTCGACTGCTTCGATCCACTGTTCTTCGAGATTTCGCCCAAAGAGGCGATGACAATGGATCCATGTGAGCGTTTGTTCCTCGAGGAATCATGGAGGGCGATCGAGGATGCCGGGGTTGACCCCACACGTCTTTCCGGACGTCGATGGGGGGTATTTTGCGGCAACGGCGGCGATTACTCGCTGCGGCTGAAAGAGGTCTTGGGATTCTCGCCGCATGTCACACTTTCTCAGGTTCCAGCCCGAGTTTCACATTGCCTGGACTTGAATGGACCTTGCCAATCGGTAGACGCTGGCTGCGCATCTTCCCTCCTGGCTGTCGCCCAAGCCTGCGATCAACTTATGATGCACCGATGCGAGGCGGCGATCGCGGGCGGGGCATTGATCCACTCGACGCCAAATCTCCTGATCAGTGCTTGCCAGATCGAGCTGCTTTCGGCAGGAGAGACCGGTTGCGCATTGGACGCCCAGGCTGAGGGTATGATGCCTGCTGAGGCGGTCGGCGTCGTGATCTTGAAGCGGCTGGCCGACGCCTTATCCGATGGAGACCGCATCCATGGTGTGATTGAGGGTTGGGGAAGCAACCATAATGGCAAAACCAATGGAATGGTTGCCCCGAACGCAGATGCTGAGGCAGCTTTGTTTGAGGAGGTCTATGATCGTTTCGGCATTGATCCTCAAACTGTTACGCTCGTGGAGGCCAATGCCTCCGGTATGCCGTTGGCGGACGCGGCCGAGGTCCACGCCCTGACTCGTATTTTTGGAGGGGCTACGAAACGCCAGCAGCCTTGTGTTCTGGGGACGGTAGAGAACAATGTCGGACATGCGTTTCATGCTTCGGGCATGAGCCACCTGATGAAGACGTTGCTGGCGATGCGGCATCGCCGTGTTCCGGGAACGCCAAACGTGCGAAAGCCGCCTGCCTCATTGGACCTGGAGAATAGCCGCTTCTCAATTAACGCCGGAACCATCCCATGGAAAGCCGGGCAAGGACAGTTACGTCGGGCGGCCGTCAGTTCGTTTGGCGCCACCGGAACCAACGTGCATCTAGTGCTTTCTGAGTCTCCTACCGCGGCGGCGGCAGCCCGCGCCATTTCAGTTCGCAGCGGACCTGTATTGATTCCGTTGTCTGCCCGCACCTCCTCCGGCTTGCGGCAGCGCTGTCGCGATCTGCAGCGTTGGTTGGAGTCGTCTCCAGAGGGACTGCCCTTGGATCTGCAACGCCTCTCCGCCAACCTGCTGATACGCCGATCACACTTTGAGGAACGCTGCGCGATCGTGGTCAGCGATGTCGCTACTTTGCGCGCACAGTTGTCTCGCATCGGCGATGGCCATCAGATCGAAAAGGGATTCTTGGGCAGGGTAGAATCCGAAAGTCCTTTGAGTCCTGCCTTGTCAGCGCTCGCTGCCGCCACAATTAAAGATCTCCGGGAACCGTTGCAACCCAGCGATGCGGACCTGCTCGTCCTGGCGGATCTCTACACGAAAGGGGTTCCCCTGGACATGTCGCCTTGTTTTACGGCGGCGGAGAAGGCCGTCTTGTCACTGCCCGGATATCCGTTTGAAAAGCGTCGTTGTTGGGTATCCGGCGTCGGGCCAGGTGAAACATCCAAGGTCACAGGGGAGACTGTCGAATCAAAGTCCATAACTGAGATCGTTGAGCATCTGACGGCTTTTGTTGGCGAGTTAACTGGTATGTCGCCGGATCGGATCGAGAGCGGCAAACCGCTTAGTGCTTACGGCGTGGACTCGTTGCTGGGCATGCGTTTGCTGAATCGAATTAATGCTGCCTCTGGCGAGGACTTTGACGCGTCACTTCTGCTGAACAACAATCTGGATGAAATGGCGGCGACGATTCAGAAAGCGTCTCAATGGAGAGGCGGCGAACCACCTCCGAGCGTTTCGCCTTTCGGGCTTTCGGGCGCCGAACGGCGTTGCCCGGCGTTTATTGAGCAGATGGAGTTGGAGATCTTACCCGGGGCGGAGGTGGTGAGCGCCGATAGTGGTGAGGTCCAGCTCGAGCGTTTGATGCGGCGCGGGGTCGGCGTCTGGTCAGTGAACGGACGGTTATGCTTTGAGTTCTTAAAAGGCACGCAAACGCGCGAGTCGGTTCAAAGCATCTTGAGTCATCCTCGCTCGCTGCTATCGGTGCTCACAGAAGGCGTTCGTTATTATCCGGCCAGTCAAATGCAGCGGTTTGCCCTGGATGCGTCTGAACTTTACGGGAAGACCGTTCTCAATATTGGCCAGGCCTTTTGGATCGATGCCCCTGTCAATATGGAATTACTCCACCGCGCTTTCAATGATATGACGCAGCATCATGCCATGTTGCGCACTGGCGTTCGACGCGCAGGCGAGCAATGGGTGCAAGTTGTGTACGAGAGGAACGCAGTTGACTGCCAGGAAGAATGTTGGCTGGACATCGAAGATCGAGCTACCTTCCTTGAAGCTCTGGAGGCATTTCAGAGAAAGCAGATTGACCTCCGGTTTGACGCCTGCAGGCCCACCTTACTGGACCTGTTCGTGCTACATAACGGGAAGGAGCTTGGGGCGGTCTATTTCCAAACGCATCATTTTCATGCCGATGGATTCACTTTGTTCCTCTTTCAGCAGGAACTGCACCAGCGGTATCGGTCTCTGGTGGCAGGTTCGGACTGGACGCCTCCCACGCTAAGAGCCGAATATGCACACTTTTCACTATCTCTGTTTGATCCGGCCGATGCCGAAAACACGCGATTTTGGCAGGACTACCTGGATAGGCAATCTCACGGGCTGATGTTACGGGACCGGGAGGAGTATTTGGAAAGCGTATCTCCGAAAGCTGGTGTCCTTAACATCGATACTTCGATAGAACTCTTGGACGGCGCCCGCGGATCCGGAGTCACCCTGACGCAAATGGCCGCCTGTGCGGTTGGCGTTCTCACGTACCGTCTGACGGGGCGAAACATGGCAGTTCAAATGGTATATAACCTGCGCGATCGCTACGAATTTGAGAACATTTTTGGAGACTTTTCATCATCGGCGCCACTAATTCTTAACATCCAATCGACCATGACGCTCCGTGATGTCTTTGATTGCTACGACCGGGCGTCCCTGGAGATCCAAACGCACAAGCGGTTCGATTTCATGGAGTTCATTGGCTGGTTGGGTAGCTCAGAAAAATGGAGTGGCATATCCATCGACAGTAATGATCGAGACGCACTGTGTCAGGTGACGGATTTTGCCGATCGTATGATTGACATCCCGCTTGCGGATCGTGAACCTGTTGCCCCATTGGTGGTGTGCCTTGTGAAAACGGGCGGACAGCTGACCCTTCAGCTCGTACATGACAAAGCACTGCTGTCGTCTCGCACCATTGAGTTGTTCAGCGAAGGAATGAAGGAATTGCTGGTCAAGATGACGAACGAACCGGAGTTTCGAGTTCTAGATTTCCAACCCCCGCCCGAATTACTGCAAAGGTTGGTAGTCCTAAACCTGTAAGGGTGCTTGAGGGCGTAGATCATCTAGAATGCTTGATTTCGCTTTGATTTTAGTTGAAGCGCCAAATCTTGAAAATACTGAAAACCTTGTCTAGAAAGGAATTCAAGCCCGAAGACGGTTCTGGCGTGTCCCCCGTCAGCAGCATTTGCAAGCCGCGGTCTCTGTATTGGACCGTGCTTTCGAAGCCGAAGGATTCACAATAGCCCGTACCATTGGGCAGATTTGAGTTGGAACTGTAATAAGTAACTGGCAACTCGCTGAACATCGACCAATCATTGATATTGATAGCGCCATCCCCCCCCCAGGCGCTAGCGAATCCATCCAGCAACGGCGTCTCTGCATCCTTCAACTGGATCAAGTACTTCCAAGTTGTGGGCATGATGGCGCTAGGTCGATCCGGACCAGGCTGACTGGCCACGGTCGGATTGGTGTGAAAGTCCCCCAAAGTAATGGACGACTGTTCTGTGAGGTTACCCAAATTGGCATCCTGCAAAAATGGCGTCACCTTCCATTCCCCGTCATCGATCGTCGCATAGACGCCAAACGGAGCGAGGTTGATGGAAAAATTGTTGATGTTCACGCCGGCAAAGATGGCAGCGTCTTTGTTCTCAAAATTGAACCACTGCCAGGCCCATCCAATAAATGGACTCGGATCCTCAAGGTAGGGAATAGGATTGACAGCCCCTCCTTCGTTTTCAAGACTCGTCGGCATGGCTTGATGCACCACCGTCCCAGTCCCGCGAGTGATTTGATAACGCTTGCCCTCCACCGTCAACGAACCGGAAACCTTCAACTGCGGCCAGTTGACTTGGAAGCCCGTCGGGCCAGCGGGCCCCTGCAGAAAGAAAGCGGTCTCCGGTTGGAGCTCTTCGAGACAATCGACCGTCAAGTCAAACATCAAATTCTCCCCATCGTTGACCTGGGCCCGCAAAGGCAGAACATTCTCGGCGCCGCTGAAGCAATCCGGACCAACTGAAAAACTGAACGGCTCACCTGGCTTGCTATATCCCAGCTTTCCACCGACAATCGGCCATTCTAGAAGACGGCTTCGACGGATCTTCCTTCCCTCCAGACTCTTCTCACACTCGAAGATTAAGTTTTCCCCAGCTTTAGAGCTCTGCATCGGGCCGCCCTTTGCTGATCCCTTCGCATAGGTGCTGGCCAAAAACGACATTTTCTTCTTCTTCTCCGGCGGGGCCAATACCGCAGTCGCCATCACCGACCCAACCAAAGTATCCTCATCAGACCAGCCAGCGTCGTTTTGAGCGTTCAGGCCGACCATGCGATTCTTTTGCATCCACATCGCTATACCGATCTTCTGAGGGCGGCCGTCCGGATCCGTGGTATCTAGATTGGCGGCCAAAATATAAAACTCCATGCCCCCAACGTCTGGGTGAATGTGGTGATCTGCTGGAAAATCCATCTGGTACCCGGGGGGAATCGGTTTCATGTCGAAACACGACCCTCGTAGAAGGAAGGACGTGATCACAGACGCAATGTCCGCAGGATAATTCGTCTTGTCAAGATTCTCCGCCGCCTGTTTCATCACGGGAAAGTGGGGAATCTTTAGCGGCATATCCGTGCACGGATTCGTGATTGCCGCGACACGTTTACTAACCGAATCCAAGTAACTCGGGATGACCTCGTGCGGACGTTTCTTGTTTGGACCCATGACAGAATTCTTCCTATTGAATTGATGAGTGCATGCGATTAAAAAATTCAAAAATGGACGAAAGTGGAACTGAGTGTAATTATTCCCAGACCTCCAACAAAACTCAGCCTCAGCACGATCGCCCCTCCCAAAGCAGATCGCTCTCCCCCCTATAATGGACCCCAAAATTCGGACAGGCAGCTAAGCTCTGAACCCCTCAAACAATAATAGAGATGGCTAGCCGATTTCAAAACCGCTATTGAAGATTGCCTGAAGAAAACTGGAACAGAACATAAACCACGCTTGGAGAGCTTGTTGTCCTTGAATTTTCAGTCATTCAAGAAAGTCAAGATCTCAGCCGTATAGAGTATAAGTATGCAAGAGGTCTACTCTTGACTTTGGCGTTTACGCAGTTTTGCTGTCACCCGAAGCCCCCCAGAGGGAATAAATGTTGTCCCGTGTCTTTGGGGAAGAGCAGGACGCTTACTGACAAGGGAAAATTCCATTTTATTCAGCATCTCTGCCAGGACGACCTTCATCTCAAACATCGCCAATGCATAGCCGACACAGCGGCGATTACTACCCCCAAATGGAATAAATTCATAGGGAGAATATTGATGATTCAAAAAGCGCTCTGGTCTAAAAAAATGTGGATCTGCATAGACTTCTGGGTCACAATGGACCAGATAGATACAGGGTGACAACAGTACACCTGGCTCTATGTTGTAGCCTAAGAGATTAAACAATTGCTTAGGCGCTCGCGGAACTGCAAACAAGGTTACTGGAGAAATTCGCAGGGTTTCATTACAAACAGCTGATAGGTATGGCAATTTGGCGATTTCCACAGAATCTGGATTAGGGCCTAAGTCGATTAATTCAGCTAGTATTTGATCGCGCACCCTAGCATCATAATGAATCCAGTAGATTGCCCAAGCAAGGGCTGCTGCTGTGGCTTCATTTGCTGCAAACAGCAGAGCCATCAATTCATCGCGGATTTCTTGATCATTGAGCGTTTGTCCCTGCTCATCCCGAGCAGACAGAAGTAGACCCAGAACGTCATTCTGTGACTCCTGATGTCGGCGATCAGCTATTTCTGCCAGCAGAAGTTGAGCAATCTGGCGTTTAAGACGTACTAATTTTCCCCAAGGGCTACAGGCTCCTAAGTCAATCTGTAAGGGTTTAAAAAACAAGAAAGCCGCTAGTAGTGGCGCCTTAAGCGTGTCACGAAATAACCATTGCAGTTGCTCATAGCGCCCCTCTTCACTAAATCCGAGCAATACCCGTAAAATCACTTGCAGGGTAATATCTTGCAAAGTTGGGTGAATTGGAAACACTTTGCCGAGTGGCCATTTGGCCATAACTTGATGTGTAATTTCAGCCATGACTTGGCCGTAAGCTTGAATGCTCTTCCCATGAAAAGTCGGCATGATCAACTTACGGTGCTGTTGATGCTTTGCTCCATCAATTGCGAACAGAGTCTCTGCTCCGAGTAAAGGGACCCCCACATTTGAAGCAGTACCAAATGAATAAGGAGGCGCACGGAATAGAGCTTCAACCGCACGCGCCGTGTTTAACATCACCATAGGCGGGAGGCCCGGAAGAGAGGAGCGAATCAGGTCTGCTGTTTCGAATTTAGAATGCACAGGGTCTAGAGCATTAATGGGGCGAAAGATGCCCAGAAATAATGACAGATGGAGATGTAGAAGTCCGGGAAGTTTTAAACTTTCGATATCTGAGTAGCTAAGAGATGGAAGAGATGCAGTGTGCTGTTCAGACGGATGATTAGATGTTGTATTGGACATAATTGATAGGACCTTTGATTCTGAAGGGACGCTTCACGGGCAGATAAAGCTTGGGGATGGAGGGGGTTCGGTTTTTCATCGCGCCTTTTCCGCCGTGATGATCGCATAGTCGAGTGGATCGTAGGCCCGATCGTTGGCCGTGCTGGCCTTCCAGTAGGCGCGCATAAGCGGGTGCATGCGTTCGACCACGACCGGATCGTTCAGCCGCTGGCGGGCGTAGCGCGCGAACGGGGCGTAGACGAGTTCACGGATCGAGCGCCATTCAATCGACTCGAAGCCTGCCGCTCGCAACTTTTCAATGTAAGGGGCGCGCCCGTACATGTTCGCCTGCGGAATCTGCCAAATGCGCCGTCCTAGGTAGTCGCCGATGCGCTCGACGGCTCGAAGGCGGCGCCCCTCGAGCGGCGTCATGTCGGCGATCGCAATCCGTCCCCCCGGCCGCAGTACACGATAGGCATCGGAAAAGAAATCCTCGCGGGTGACGAAGTGAAAGGCTGCCTCGAGCGAGATGATCTTGTCGAAGCTATCGGCCGCATACGGTATGTCCGTCGCTGAGCCGACCTGGAGTTCGATGCGATCGGAGAGACCGCGTTCGGCAACTCGCTTTTGAGCGTGCTCAACCTGTTTCGGGGACGGATTGAGTCCGCAAATTCTCTGCGGTCGGAA
>JAKSDM010000922.1 GCA_022360135.1 Pseudanabaenales cyanobacterium
CGTCTGACCCAATCATTAGAGCGGTGGATGGGATCACGCTGGACATTTATGCGGGAGAAATTCTAGGGCTGGTGGGAGAGTCGGGCTGTGGCAAAAGCACTTTGTCCCGAACGATCCTCCAGTTGGTTCGACCGACATCTGGCCAGGTGGAGTTTCTCGGCCACGAGTTGACGCGCCTTTCTGGTCAGGCGATGCAGCGGAAGCGGCGTCAGATCCAGATGATATTTCAGGATCCTCATGCTTGCTTAAACCCAATGATGACGGTAGGTCAGAGCATTGCGGATCCGTTGCTGATCCATCGTTTGGCGTCTCCTGTAGAGGCCAAGAAGCAAGTCCAGGCGATGCTGACGCGGGTCGGACTCACGCCCACAGAAGACTACTACAGCCGTTATCCAGGTGATCTTTCAGGCGGACAACAGCAACGGGTGGCGATCGCTCGCGCCTTGATCACTCGCCCTAAGCTGATTCTCTGTGATGAGCCGGTGAGTATGCTGGACGCCAGTGTGCAGGCTCAGGTGCTGGAATTGATGCTGGAGCTGAAATGGGAGTTTGATTTGACCTATCTATTTATTACCCATGACCTCTGGGTGGCGCGGTTTTTGTGCGATCGCATCGCAGTTATGCAAGGCGGCAAAATTGTAGAACTCGGTCCCACCGAAGATCTCTTCACCCAACCTCAGCATCCCTATACCCAAACCTTATTAAGTGCGGTTCCGTTGCTAGCCCAGCAAGCGTTATCGAGTTAGGCGGCTTCCCTATATCGGCTCAGCCGTCTATCTAGATAGGTATAGAGTCCTTCTCCGGCTTCAAAGTAGATGTTGATCCAGTCTTTTTCTTGCTCAGCAGAGATGATTTCAGCTTGGTAGTGGGGGGTGACGAGAAAGTTCAGCCAATCTGAAATTTGCGACAAAGGAACGCCCAATTTACCCAACCGACTGCCATCAATGGTTTCTATGGTGAATTGGGGGATGAGGGAAGGGTAGCGCTGCATCATGGGATTCGACCTCCATTTGAGGTGAATTAAGGGGGTTTATAGTTCATTTGAACTAATTCAATTATTCGCAATCTGACTGATTTTGGCAAGGGGGTGGTTGGTGTTTTACCGGAATTAGACCAGACTCTGCGGACAATATCCTAAACCGGAGACAAAGCGCTCTTGAAAATACCGAATCTCTTCAGGACTGGGCGCACCGTGGGACACAATCACAACGTGACGGCGATTCATCACCTGTGTAGGGGAACAGCCCGCATCAAGATCTTTAAGAGCAAGGGTAATGACGAGGGGCGGATGATAGGGTAGACCATTTTCGTTGAGAAAGGCCCAACAGTCTTTGCAGTGTTTTGCCTCTAACCATGAAGTTAGCTTTAGGCGGATGACCCAGTGATCGTTTAAGAAAATGACGGTAACGCAATCAAGCTGCGATCGCACCTTTACCAGCAGGTAAACTAATACCCTTTGAGTCAGACTGGCATTTGCAAAACAGTAGAGTACTTCCACGGCGCTTAACTCAAATCGCTTTAGATTCAGCCTAAGGAAAGAATCTGAGGAAATTGTGAAGAACGGACACCATTTTTTAGCTTTTTTTAATCTCAGCAACCGCTGATGTGTTTGTTGGCATTAAGGCAAACGTTAGACAGTAGACGGTAGGCGGCTTTTATGCCTGCCGGGCGGCGCTAGATGCAAATCAGCCGGCCTCTTTTAAGAACATCGATAACGTTGATAGCGATTACCTTCTGTGTTGTACTTTGGGCCTTCAATTGCACAGGCGGGTCGAGAAGTGTCTAGAAACACTTCTTTAGGGAAAGAAATATGCTCCCCCGGTGTAATCAGCCAGAGATTGAGCGGCGCCTTAGGGAGTTGCTCTAATCCAGACAGCGCCCGGCTAAAATCGTTTGCTTCGGGTAGGTCCTGGAAAAATCCCCAATAGGTTTCTGCAGGTCTTGGGGCTTGCCGTTCTAGTTCCAAGGCATACGCTAGCCCTAATGTTCTGTCGAAATTTCTGGGGGCGGCCATCAAAACGACAGGGGGATGGGGGCCAGAAACCGACAATAGTTGGGCCGCAACCCGATCAGGTAAATAGGGTTTTAGCAAGGTAACCTCCAGATTGATCAGCACACAGCTCAACACACCGGCGGTTAGTACGATCAGCGAACTGCGGCTCGGTAGCTGTAGCGAACCGATTCGAGAAGCGTGGATCAATAATGCGGCTGTGAGGACACAGACAGCAGGATAGAGTTGGAACAAATAACGCGGAGACTGGGTAAAGTCTATGCCTAACCCGTAAGCGATGATCAGGGTTTCAAGCACAATCCAGCCGATAAAATGAGTCAAGGTGCAGGCGGCTACATTCAATGTCGGCTTGGACCTAAGCGACTGCCAGCCTTGGGCCAGTTTGACGCTTAACCATCCGGTAAATCCCAACATCATGATGGCTGACGGCATGACTATCCAAGACGGCATGCGCTCAATCGGCAGCAAAATATACATGATGATCCAGGCCGCCAATATCCGAATTAGGGGCTCGGCAGATTCCGACAAACTGCTGGGATCAAAGGCCAGCCAGGCGTCTTCAGCCCCTTGTGTTTGGCTGAGTAGAATGGGTAACCAAGGTAGGTAGCTTAAGCCGATTCCAGCGCTAAAGACGCCAAGCGTAAGCAGCGTCCGGCTGGAGATGAAGCGGCGCCATTGTAAAACCGCACCGACTAAACACAGCACTTGGGCTAGGGTAGATAGCAGGAAAAGATAATGGATGTAGAAGCCAACCACGTTGGTGATGCCCCAGCCAAGGCAAACCCAAGGACGCAAAGAACAGTTGCTGGCCAGATCTTGGACGATAGCGATCAGCCCTGCCAAAGCCAGGGCTACTAATAGCAGCGGCAGGGTATAGTGGCGGGCTTCTTGAGAGAGGTAAACGGTGAAGGGTGAAACCGCAACTAGGGCTGCAGCCAGTATTCCCGTTGGCCGATTAAAGGCCAATCGACCTAGGCCATAAATGGCGGCAATGCCGCCGACCCCGATCCAGGCTGAAAATGCTCGCAGACGCCATGTAGAACTGCCTATCCAGCTTAGCCATCCATGCATCAATAGGAAGAACAGTGGCGGGTGGCTACTCTGGGTGATCAGCCCTTGTACCACATCTCGCGGGGTGCGGGTGGGATCAAGGGTGAGCAACGATCGCAACTGCGTAACCGGATAAACCATCGCCATGGGGATATCACTGGGGGTTTTTCCGAGGCTATACAGGGCGGTGTAGAGTTCATCATGCCAGAGAGGTTTAGAGCCTAAG
>JAKSDM010001829.1 GCA_022360135.1 Pseudanabaenales cyanobacterium
ATGGCGCCGCTGAAATGACACCCCTCAATGACCTGCAACGTCAAGTCCTGGCGCTGATGAAGATCCCAGAAACGATTTATGTGCTTCCGGTGCAAACTTAATTTATTCCAGACGTTGCTCAGAAATGAGCGAACGAGCCGTGACATGGGTTGATATTAGGGAATAAACGCCTGAAGCAACCCTCAGAACCTTTCCAAAATAAGGTGGAGGCAATGAGAGAAAAGCTTCGGGGTCTGGATAAGCATTTCAGCGGTAGGCGGGTCTCTCCCCAAGAGTTGAGACATTTGCAAGATAGTCTGTTGGATGAATCAACCCTCGATCGCAACTACATCGTTCTCATTATTGGCGCCTGTATTATTGCGACGCTTGGACTGCTTTCCAATAGCGCCGCCGTGATTATTGGGGCAATGCTGATCGCCCCCCTGATGCTGCCTATTCGAGGGGTTTCCTTCGGCATTCTGGAAGGCGAGTTGGAACTTGTGAGAGAGGGGCTTAAAGCGCTAGGTGTGGGGACAGCGATTGCGATCGCCTTAGCTAGCCTGCTGGCTTTATCGTTAAGATTTCCGGAGTACGGCAGTGAGGTGCTGGCCCGCTCTCAGCCAGCTTTGCTTGATTTAGGCATCGCAGTCACCGCAGGTGGGATTAGCGGATTCGCTAAGGTGGAGCCCAAGTTGTCGAGTACGCTGGCGGGCACGGCGATCGCAGTTGCCCTGATGCCTCCAGTCTGCGTCGTTGGCTTGGGCGTCGCCCAAGCTAACTGGCCCTTAAGTCTGGGGGCTCTACTGCTTTATCTAACAAACCTAATCGGAATTACCTTAGCCTGCATGTTGGCTTTTCTGTTGGCGGGATATTCCCCCTTGAAACGAGCTAGACGAGCATTGGAAGTCACCTTGGCGTTTACCAGTTTGCTGGTCATACCGCTAGGGATTAATCTGTTCAACTTGGTTCGGCAAAACCAGTTAGAAACGAGTTTGAAGCAGCGGCTGTTAAGGGAAACGATCACATTCCAACGGCTACGACTGATCGACACAGAAACCAATTGGCAAGTTAATCCACCGGAGGTGAGACTCCGAGTTGACGCCCATGACCCTGTCTCTCCTAAGCAAGTTAGACTCGTAGAAGACTTTATTGCCCAAAAGATGGGGCGTCCCTTTAGGCTCATTTTCGAGTTCAGCCAGGTTCAAGAAGTCACCAGTGACCAGCCGGAGAAAAAGGATTGGCAGGAATAATTGTAAGCAGGAGAAGTGGGTCATGGGTCTCAAGATCAGGCGTCGGATTTTTCTGGCGGCGGGTACAGCTACCGTATTAGGTGTTCTGGGCAACATAACCCAGCGTCAAGCTGCAACTGAATCGACCGCATCGACCACGTCGCCAACCACCTCTTTATCCACGCCGCTTTCCATGCCAGAGCGGCTGCTCGGAGCGACTGGCGTCAGCGTCCCTATCCTTGGCCTGGGCGGAGCTGGGCAAACCCCGCTTTCGCAACCCGGCGCCGAAGAAAATGCCGTGGCGCTGATCCAACGGGCTGTAGCGTTGGGGATTCGCTACTTTGATACGGCTGCCAGCTATGGACCCAGCGAGGACTACTTGGGTAAGGTGCTGCCAGCCTATCGATCAGACATCTTTCTAGCCAGCAAAACCGCCGCTCGGGATCGAGATGGAGCTTGGCGGGAGTTGGAGCGATCGCTGCGACGCCTCAAGACTGATTGGCTTGACCTTTGGCAATTACACCATGTCTCCTTCAACTCCGAATTAGAGACTATTTTTGGAACTGGCGGCGCGATCCAGGCGCTAGAGGAAGCAAAGCAACAAAATTTGGTTCGGTTTGGCGGGATCACTGGGCATCACGATCCGGCAGTGATTGCCGAAGGATTACGCCGATATCCTTTTGACACCACTTTAATTCCGATCAATGCAGCCGATGTGCA
>JAKSDM010001457.1 GCA_022360135.1 Pseudanabaenales cyanobacterium
GCCTTGGCTGGCTTTATGGCAATGCTTGGGCAGATATTTCAGGCGGCGGCTATTTTCATCGTTAAGCATTGGGAGCCCATTAAAGCGTTCTTTGCGCAGCTTTGGGAGGGCGTCAAAGTCGATTTCGCTAGCGCCAAAGCGTTTATCGTTCAGACGGCGTCTGAGATGAGCGCCAGATTCGGCGCATTTTTGGCGAGTCTCGGAATGGCGGTCCAGAATGTGAGCGCCATGATCCTTAATACGCTGCAAAACCTCATAAGTCAGGCGTTCAGTGCAGGTGCAAGCATCGTTGGCAGTATTGCCAATGGGATCAGGTCGGCGATCGGCAGGGTCAGGGATGCCGCCGGGGCAGTGGGGGCGGCTATCAGGAATTTTCTCCCTGGCTCTCCAGTCAAGGTGGGTCCTTTGACGGCGCTGAACAATATTGCCAGCAATCCTGGGGCTGAAATCGTGAATATGCTAGCCCGTGGCGTTCAAGCAGCGGTTCCTACCTTGCAGAGCGCGATGGGAAATGTTGGGGTTACGGCGACGCTAGGCAACCCCGTACTGGATCGGGGCATAGGGGTTCCCCCCGATACAGGCGTTGCAGGCAGGAGCAACGCTTCTCCAATTTCAGTGAACATCAACATTTCCGGGGTGAGCAGTGTTGGGGATGCTGAGGGCGTAGCGGATGTTTTTGAGGAACGGGTGCGTCAGGTGCTTCAAGACCATCAGCGCAATCAAATGAGGGTTAGCTATGGGTAGTTGGGTCAAGTCTGGCGTTGTTTGTGAACATTGCGGTTTCTTCTGGGTAGCGATTTACGTATTGCCAGAACCCAGCCTAGAGTGCAAGTGCGGGAAGAAGACGCCCGCCCCAATCACCAAATACTTCACGGAAGTGTATGGCAAGCGAATGTCTCTTATCGAAGCCGCTAAATACTTAGGCATGCAGGTTCCTGAAGCGAAAAAAATGTACCACAAATGGAAAGCCATTTGCCACCCCAGTAGCATAGCTGAATGCTGGGTAGCGCTAAGAGAGAGAGTTTCGGCTATCTGTTGGAAGCTCTATGCCTGAGCAGTCTGGCGCGGCGCCCTGGGGCACGTTGGGCGATATAAATTTTGAGGTGCATGAAGCGCCGCTGCAGCTGGGCTATAA
>JAKSDM010001248.1 GCA_022360135.1 Pseudanabaenales cyanobacterium
AAATTTTCTACGATGGTGTGCAGAAACTTCTGGGATTGCCGCAGCTCTTCTTCTAGACGCTTGCGATCGCTGATATCGGTAATCACAGCCTCCAGGCAGTTTTCCTCCAGGTTGGGGCGAACGGACAGCAACCCCCACAACCGGGAGCCATCTCGGCGCTGCAGATGAACTTCTCGGTTACGCAGCTCACCATTAGTGTGTATCTCCTCTATGATCCGCAGACAATCAACTGGATCGACACAGAAGTCTCGTATGCTGTGGTGTTCGATCAGGTCCGTTGCAAGCGTGTATCCCATGAGTTTGGCAAAGCGTTGATTCGCTTCCAGGATGAGGCCATCTTCCGGGCGGGTGCGAAAGATACCGACCTGAGAATTCTCGAAGATGTTGCGGAATTTTAATTCACTCAGGCTCAGGGCTGCTTCGGTTTGTTTACGCTTGATTCCCAAAGCGATTTCACCGGCTGCAAAGCCTAATACTTGACAGGTTGATTCAGGCATTACCTGACGAGAAAACATTGCGATCACCCCTACCAGTTTGCCTTCCAGCACCAGGGGATACCCCGCAAAGGCGACTAACTCCTCTTGTCTGGCCCAATCCTTCTCTAAAACCCAGTCAGACTCAAGGATATTATTTGTGATCAGGGGTTGATGTTCCTGCGCAATCTGGCCAATCTTGGACCGGTCCAGTAGGAGGATACGACTGTAGCGACCGTCAAGGCGAGTGTACATCCCGGCACTGGCCTGTAGTTCTAAGATATCTTCTTCAGGGTTGAGGAGCCAGATACGGGCGAAGGCGGCGCTGAGATGGTTCACCATCGCTTCGGTGCAACAACGCAAGATCATTTGCAAGCTGTCACTTGTGGCTAGAGCGCTGTCGACATCGGCGCGGAAGGCGGCCAAGGCCGCTCGCTCCGCTAAGGCCGCTTCCGCTTGTTTGCGGTCAGTTGCATCTGTGCCCACCGAGAGAATTTCGATCAGGTCGCCCTGGTGATCAAAAATAGGGCGATTTGTCCAGGAGACCCAGACCCGTCCGCCATCTTTGCAAATGTTTTCATGCTCAACCAGCATATAATTCTCTGGGTTCTGTTGGACTGCCTTGATTAAGGCGGCTAAATCACGACCTGAGGTTTCCAGTGGGGGCACAATGGTGTCAAGCACCCTGTGACCAATCAGTTCATGACACTCAAACCCGAAGAGCTGATACCCGTAATCGTTGATAAAGTGAATATTCCCGTCTGTACCCCAGCGCAGAATAACGCTGTTGGCGGTTTCCACTAGTTCTCGATATTCCGCTTCACTCGATTGCAGGGCTTCTTCGGCTAATTTGCGATCCGTGATGTCGGTGATGGTGCCAATGTAGCTCACGATATCGCCATCGGCGTTCTTTATTGCAGCGGCCTGTCCTAGCACCCAGATAACCTGTTCAGGTGAGAGCTGGAAACGATATTCCATTACAAAGGGCTGATTTTGAGCCGAGGCGCGATGTACCTCGGCCATGAAACGATTGCGATCGTCAGGATGGAGCATATCCATCCACTTTTTCCCTAACGCTTCGTCTAGACTTAGGCTCAGAATTTCACAGCAGCGCTCATTAACATATTGGCAGTCGCCCTCAAGATCGATGTGAAAAATCCCCACTGGAGAGACCTGAGCCAGCAGGGCGTTCCGTTCTTCACTTTCTTTCAGCGCGGCTTCAGCCCTCTTGCGATCGCTAATATCCGCTAGTACGCCCTCAATGCAATCTTCCTCAGCATTCAAGCGGGTTGAGGATAATCCCCAATGCCTCGATCCGTCTCGTTGGTAAAAGGGCGCCTCAAAATTGCTGACCCTACCGTATTGGTAAAGTTCGCTGAGCATCCGCTGGCGATCGCTAGAATTCGCCCAAAACTCAAGGGTGGATTTTTGCCCAACCAACTCTATGGGGGAGCTGTACCCCAAGATTTCAGCGAACCGTTGATTGGCCTCTAGAATCAGCCCATCCTGTGGACGGGTGCGGAAGATACCGACGTAGGAGTTCTCGAAAATATTGCGGAATTTCAATTCGCTCCGACGCAGCGCATCTTCCGCCTGCTTCCGTTCACTGATATCGACCACCAGCGCATAGAAACCTCTGACACAGGCATTGTGATCGAAATCGGGCACGAGTGTGATCGAAGCGTATCGACTGCCTCCCCGTTGATAAGGCATTTCAACTTCGTAGTGGGTGATCTCTCCAGCCAGAACCCGTTCAAAATATTTCTGCGCCAAGCCATAGGCGTCTTCTCCCAGCAACTCCCTAACATGCATGCCACAGATTTGCGCTTGGCTAAGACCAAACCAGATTTCATAGGTCTGGTTAACAAATCTATAGCGGTAATCAGCGCCGACGTAGGAAATACAGGCGGGCATAGAATCTGTAATTAGCCGCAACCGCGCCTCACTTTCCCTCAGAGCTGCCTCTGCCCGCTTGCGTTCTGTGATCTGAACCCCAACTCCCAACACGTTCTGGGTTTCACTGCCAGGCAATCTAATCGGACGCTTTTGCCACTGCATCCATTCATCATGGTCAGTAACCGTCGTTATCTTCTCTTCCGGGATAAAGAGTTCTTGCCCGGTTTCAATCACCTGCCGATTTTCTTGCAAAAACTGCTCAGCGACTTCTGGTTGGGGATGTAATTCGACGTCTCGCCGACCAACAATGTCCTCAACCGGCTTGTTATAGAAGTTAGCCGCCGCCTGGTTCGCCAGCAAATATCGTCCCTCCCAATCCTTGACAAAAATTTGGGTGGGAACCGCATCAATCACCATCCGCAGGACTTCCTGCTGCTGTTTGAGTCGTTCCTCAGCCTGTCTACGCTCCAACTCAGCCCCTGCCCGAGCG
>JAKSDM010000735.1 GCA_022360135.1 Pseudanabaenales cyanobacterium
GCGCTATTACTCTCTCCCCTGGTATCGGCAATTTTGTTTCATCTCTCTATACCAGTCTGGTTGGGTTGGTCCGCCCTGATGGGAGTAATTGCCTGGTCAACTTTGCCCTGGCCACTTTTCAGCACTATCGTCGCCACCGCAGTAAATCTTGTGTCTGGAAAGCTAGGCCAACTATTTTGGGGGCTCTTGAAGAATTACCAGAAAAATCGTCTGACCCTATTTCTTGATCCCGATAAAGATCCCTTAGGCGGAGGTTATCATCTGATCCAATCCCGCATCGCTATTGGCGCCGGTCAGCTATGGGGACGAGGATTGTATGAAGGCACCCAAACTCAACTCAATTTCATCCCAGAACAACACACCGATTTTATCTTTTCAGCCGTTGGAGAAGAATGGGGATTTGTCGGCTCCATGGCGCTTCTAGTCTTATTTTGGCTGATTTGCCTAAGGCTGATTATCATCGCCCAAAACGCCAAAGATAATTTTGGCTCCTTACTAGCCGTTGGTGTGCTCTCTATGATTATCTTCCAGGTGGTGGTGAATATTGCTATGACGATTGGACTGGCGCCGATTACAGGGATTCCGCTACCCTGGATGAGTTACGGTCGTTCTGCTCTGTTGACTAACTTTATCGCTATTGGCCTAGTCGAATCGGTGACCAACCATCGGCATCGTCTCAGGTTTACAGACTAAAAAAGAGGCGTAGGGAATTCAGGTTGAAAACCAACATTAGAAAACCGCTCTATGCTCACTGAACCGCCTTCACCGTTATCTTTAAAAACTCTTGCTCGCCAATCAAAGTCATTGAAATTTCCTGACCCGCTTGAGTTGTTCTAATCTCTGTCCTCTGACCCGAGGCAAAAGCATCAAGATTTTGGATTACCCAATCCCCACCGCCAGACCAGTGGGGCGACAAGTTCTTAATAAATCTCAACACATATTCTGCATTGAGCGTTAGGGCATGGGTATTGTCGTCGGGAATACTCACCATGATTGTGGCGCAGGTTAAGTTTTCGGGTTGTCCGATTAACTCGATCGTCGCCAATCCATGGGCAGATGTCCCTATAAGCCTAAGGTCTCCATTGACGGGTGAGGGGTTTTCAAATGTAAACCCAATATTGGGTTGCTCAAACAAAGATTGAATTGTTGTTGCAGCCACGCCAAGTCTAGGTGCATGAGACGCTTTTGAGGAGCCACTAGCCCCCATCTCAGCCTCGCTACCGTTAGCTTGCTCCGTCTGGTTAGCTCGCTTAAAGCCATTTATGATATTAAATCGGAGTAAGTATATAGCGCCCCAGGAAAGTACACCGCCAATAGCTGTAAGGCAAATCCAGCGTAAAACCTTAGAACTCTTCTTCTTTCTTCCGCCAACGACTCGTACTTCCCGCTGCGGCGACTGTGGCGTCATACTTATCTACTGAGCACTCTCTCCAATCTGCTTAAAACAAGTAGACGATTTTCAAGCAAGAATGCTCCAATTTGAATGCGCCGAGGGACGGCTAACTCTGTTGACTTCAGCCGCCGCAATTAAAAACCCCCAGAGATGAAGACTGGGGGTTTACGGCGTGCAATGAGCTGTCCAAAAGCTTAGTTTAGATGCCTGACTCCGTTAGCGCTCAAATTACTTTTACCATAGTGACTACTCTAGTTAGCCGCCATCGGCTATTTGACGGATTGACATAGGCCATATGGCGGATGAAACGGTTGCTTCATCATCAAGAACTTCAGACAGTCAATACCAAAACGGTAATCGCCAATGAGTTGTGGTACTGCATCGAAAAAATAGAAATCATGCCTATCTGAAGAACTCAACCTTGGAGACTAGGGCACAACCTGCTCACAAAAGTAGATAAAGTAACCTCTAAAAATATTTAGAAAGATTACAAAGAACTGAGAAGAGTTTCGAAAGTAGATTGGGCGTTACCTTCTCCCTATTTCTAGGAACGTTGTTACCACACCACCGTCTAATTTGTTCAGTATCAAGGTGCGCATGAAAAACAGATACAAGCGCCCACTACGATAGACTAGTCTCTCCCTGCGAGCATCGGGGCCGCCAATTTTGGATTACAAAATCCTTGCTGATAGGCAATGCTGAAGTGGTCATTTGTAGCAGAATTAAACCAAACTGGCAGCATTTTTCAACCCCCTGGTCTAATCCATGGGCAACCCACCCGAGGAGACTGATATGACTCCCAAAAAACTTCGTCAACTCTGGTTTCTAGTTGAAACCACTCATACTAACCTTTTGCTGAAATTGGACGATACTAGTCTAATTCAGTGGTTGGTGCAGCAAGTCGATGACCAATGCTTGCTAGAGCATCAGGAAACAGAAGTTCTAAGCGCCTACATTCGATCTCGTTTATCTCTCATCCGAGATCTGGCTCAAGCCCGTCAATTAGGCCGCTCCAAAATTATCTGCTAGTGAGAGATAAACCCCGTGATTAGAAGGGGTACAAGCAAGATAAGCGTAATGATGACGACTAGCGTTATTGGATCGATATTGATTATTTTTTTCTTTACATCCTCATCCTTGACTAACTGTTTGATTAAATCCATCTGGGAATTGCTCTGATCTAAGTTTTTCTGAGGTTCACTCATCTGAGACCACCAAGAAAACACACACTCAAAGCGATTTTCAATGGAGTGAAATACCCCTAAAAATCACTATCTGGCCTTAGCCTAGAGGAAAGGCGTCCCGATCCCAACGCTTTTGGTGTAATCTTAACCAACCAACAAATCCTCCTCCGGATAGTGAATGGTGCTGAATCTGGGATCTCCCAAGATTGCTGACATCATTAGGAGCACTCCGACTCGCCCCACATACATAGTGATAATCAAGAGGAGTTTGGCCAGAGTTGATAGTTTTGCTGTGATGCCAGTAGATAGACCGACCGTGGCAAAAGCGGATACCGATTCGAACAAAACGGTAATGAAGTTTAAGTTCGAGTCGGTTAGGGAAATTAGGGTGGTTATCCCAATCACCATCATTCCAGACCCCACCACCACCGCAATCGCCTTGAGCACCCGGTCAACAGGAATCTGGCGTTGGTAGCAGAGCACTTCCGCTTTACCCTGCAAGACAGCTCTGGTGCAAATCATCAAGATCCTGACGGTGGTGGTTTTAATGCCGCCTCCGGTACTGCCGGGGCTGGCGCCAATGAACATGAGCGCAGCGACGATAAATAGCGAGGTATTTTTCATACTGCCGATGTCAATCGTATTGAAGCCAGCCGTCCGAGCAATGACGGATTGGAACCAGGCCATCATTACTTTGACGCCGAATCCTTCAGTCGCCAATGTGAAGGGGTTTGAGAACTCAGTGGCTAGTAGGGCGAGGGAGCCAATCCCAAGTAATATTAGAGTGGTGCTGGTGACGATCTTGAAGTGAAGCGAAAAGATGATGCGTTCTTGACGCCCCTGTAAGCGATCGCGCAACCAAAAAAATACTTCCATAATGACTTGATAGCCGATGCCGCCGATGATTACCAAACTGGTAATAATCAGGTTCATCCCAGGCGATCGGGCATACTGCATCAGGCTGTCGGAAAACAGACTGAACCCAGCATTGTTGAAGGCGCTGATGCTATGAAAAATTGCCAGCCAGACACTCTGTCCATAACCATAATCTGAAGCGAATATGGGCAACATCAGGAAAACGCCTGTGATTTCAAAAATCATCGTGGTGGCGATGATGGAACGAACTAATGAATTGGCCCCAGACAATTCCGTCTTGTCCATCGATTGTTGAATCGCCAATCGATCTCGTAAACCCAACCGACGCCCCAAGAGCAATAACAGAAAGGTGGTGGCTGTCATATATCCCAGTCCTCCCAACTGAATCAGGAGCAGTACAATGCCCTGTCCCCAGGGCGAAAAGTAACTTCCAGTATCCACCACCACTAATCCAGTCACACAGACTGCTGAAGTGGCCGTAAACAGAGCCACAATCGGATTATTCCAGTCACCGCTATGGGTAGAGAATGGCAGCATGAGCAATACCGTCCCTACGGTAATCATGATTAGAAAACCAGAGCAGATAGTTCTAGAGACGGTCATGGTTGGGGGTAGGGTAGACCAACAATAGCTGTTTGAATTTTCAACTCAACACTCAAAACTTTCATCCTTCACTCAGCAACTCTACACTCATCTAGTAATAGATAGGGCTTTTCAAACGCCCTCTCATAGTTGTCAACTCCAATAGTGCTTCACTGATGACCTCTACCCTATACCAACAAATTCAAAATTTTTATGATGCTTCTTCTAGTCTGTGGGAACAGATTTGGGGAGAGCATATGCACCATGGATATTATGGGGTGGCGGGCAATCACCGCAAAGATCGACGACAAGCTCAGGTTGATTTGATTGAGGAGATGTTGGCTTGGGCGGAGGTTAACCAAGCTGAGAAAATTTTAGATGTTGGCTGCGGCATCGGCGGCAGTTCCCTCTACCTGGCGGATAGGTTCAATGCCAGGGTCGTGGGCATTACCTTGAGTCCGGTTCAGGCAAGTCGAGCAGTTGAGCGGGCCCAGGCGATGGGTATGAACGGTGGTAATGCGGTCGGGGAATCATCTGCCCAGAAGCGTCCTTATGCCAATTTCCAAGTGGTTGATGCGCTCAATACCCCGTTTTCTGACAACCTGTTTGACTTTATCTGGTCGATGGAGAGTGGGGAGCATATGCCCGACAAGGTTCAGTTTTTGCAAGAATGCTATCGATTGCTGAAGCCAGGGGGCGCATTTTTAATGGCGACCTGGTGTCATCGTCCTAAACATTCTTTGGCCGGGGCGCTGACGCCAGACGAGCAAAACCATCTGCAGGCAATTTATCAAGTTTACTGTTTGCCCTATGTCATTGCTTTGCCAGACTATGAGGCGATCGCTCGCCAAATTGGCTTTCGCCAGATCCGGGTTGCCGATTGGTCTATGGCCGTTGCTCCCTTTTGGGATGTCGTGATTGACTCGGCCCTGAATCCCAGTGCGATCGCCGGACTCTTGCGTTCCGGCTGGCCTGCTATTCAGGGTGCGTTATCTCTAGGCTTAATGCAGCGGGGATTTCAGCGAGGACTGATCCGCTATGGCTTGCTGTATGGGGTTAAGTGAAGAAATAGGGGTTAGGGGGTCGGGATGTGGGATGTAAGCGGAAAATTTCATCCCCTCATTATCGCTGATGACTAGCGATCTTCATTTGCATGGATTTGCCTGCCCTACACCCTACACCCTATATCTCGCCTTCCCTGAAGCTATTCCACACCAATGAGAACGCTATCCATTTAACCCCCCGTAGCTGGGTTTTGCTGGCAATCTATCGCTCTCACAATCGCCGCCGCTGCATAGTTTCTCAAAGCTGATGTATTAGGGGCGAACGCAGTGCCTGACTCATTCATAGGCGAGGCGACGCCACAGTGTGCAGACATTCGTGTGATAATATCCTCTCCCCAGTGGCCGCTGATATCTGAGAAACTGAAGGGATCTTGCGTGGGGTTAACCTCTGCACTTAACTGTTGCTGGCTTCTGCTATACTCCACAGTCCGACGCAGAATCGCCATCAGCTCCACGCGAGTGACCGGATCTGCCGGACGGAATGTACCATCTTGGCCGCCGCTGACGATGTTGTTATTCTTAGCAAATTGAATTTTGGCGGCGCTCCAGCGATTGGCCGTCACATCCGGAAATGGATTACTGGTGGCGTCAGGAATTTGTAAGGAAAGGCCAAGCCCCTGTGAGAGGGACTCAATTACCATAGAAATGACCTGCTCACGGGTAACAGGGTTTCTAGGGCGGAACGTATTATCCTGAAAACCAGAAACAAAACCAATAGTAACGGCTTTTTCAATGGCTCCTGCGTAGATATCGCCTTGGGTGTCAGCAAACGTCAAAGTTGGGGTGCTGGGAACCGACGGTGTAGGTTGAGACGGCAGGGTGGGAACAGTCCCCACCGGAACACCGGCAGTCTCTACAACTTGAGCTAGCGTCAGATCATTTGTCAAATAGAGATGTCCCAGTGGGCTGCCTTGAAATGTACGCTTTGTGAGTCGCCAACCCGAATTCAAATTAATTTTGGCGAATCCGGTGGAGCTGATACCCCCGGTTCTGCCAATTATGAAGCTGCTGCCTTGACTTTGACTTAGACCTGGACGCGGAACAGCGGACAAGATCAGATCACCCTCTTGTTCGGTTATTTCGAGACGATACTGTGAACCCAGATCTTCATCAGCCAAACGGAGAGAATAGGCATTACTGTCAGTCCCTCGAGAACAGATACCGGTAAAGTCAAAGTCGCGAAGCAGCGGCTCGATCTCCACTGGATTCGTTCCCACCTCACTCCAGCAAGGGCGTTCGTCGGTAATTTGCCCAATAATCATCAGCGAATGCGGCACAAACGTGCCGCCA
>JAKSDM010000908.1 GCA_022360135.1 Pseudanabaenales cyanobacterium
CAAACGGAAATGAGAAAATGCTTGATATGCTATATAGAGCAGAAGACAAGCACTATCTGGCTTTTTTACCAGAGCAAGCAAAGGGTGTGTATACCATAACCATTTTGACAGAGATTAATGGTGAGAAATTGAGTGGTCAGTATTCTGTTGATCAATAACCTATGTAGTTGAAGGGTATCCACAAAGATGCAAAATATGCACTCGGCAAATTAAGTAGGTAGGCAAAATTAATTACAGAGAAAAGACGCTGAAACCGTTCGAATACGGTCACCCAGTCTGTAAATATTTCTGCACAGGTACTTAAATCTGTTAGTTTATGCTTCTCTTCAGCTCTCTTTAGTTGAATCAAGGGTCCAATGAATTGGGGGTTCCCTTCATAAGCTGATGCAGCAATTGAGCAATCTGCTGATGAGTCGCCGATAAATAAAAACGCCCACTCACCTGCAGCTGTTGCTGTGCTTGGTTGGCAATTTTTGCTGCCAGCTCTGGCTTATGGTGGCACAGGGTGATAACGTCGGCGAGTTCCCGTACATCTCCCGGTTTGACCAACCAACCTGTTCTGGCTGACTCAACCAATTCGACGACCCCTCCGGCAGCTGCAGCAACCACAGGACTATTACACAACATGGCCTCTATGATCACTCGTCCGAAAGGTTCTGGGGAAATCGACGTGTGGGCCACTAAATCGCAGCTTGCCATTAAAGGCGCAATATCTGAACGAAATCCCAAAAACTGAACTCGTTTCTCCAACCCAAGATTCGCCACTTGTTTGTGGAGCTGCTTAGCATAATCCTCTTCTCCGAAGAGGGGATCACCCACCAAGATTGCAGTGACATCACTGGGACAGTGAGTCAACGCCTCGATCAAAATATGCTGTCCTTTCCAAGGAGACAGACGGCTAAAATGGCCGACTACATATTGGTCATTGATTCCCAACTGCTGCTTTAGCTGAGTTAAGCTTGACGGCTGAATCTGATAATTCTCAGGTTCAAATCCGTTATAAACGACTGCTGTGATATCTGAGCGTCCGCCTGCTTCGATAAAGGCTGACCGAGTTGCTTTAGAGTTGGCAATCACTAATGAGGCGAAGCGATTGGCCAACATTACCGCGATCCGACGATTGGTGCGGCTAAAGTGGTCAGCTGAGAGGATATCGCGCAAATGATAGACCAAAGGGCGACGGCTTAAACAGCTAGCCAATGCGCCAACCACTAACGCTTTTTGAGTATTTGCGTAGATTAAGTCATAGTTGTGAGCTATCTCAGCCACCTTGGCGATCAGAGGAACCAGGGAGCCAGTGCGACCAATGCTCTGAATGAAATTACTGTTTCGGTGAATTTGGATCGGCTGATTCGTTAAGACCTGAACCGGAATTTGATGGTCCTCTAGCAGCTCTCGAAAAGGCCCATCGGCGAAGATACCTACCAAACAGTCACTTCGATAAGGTTTCGCTACATCTGCAAGAGACAGTTCCGCTCCCCCGAGCTTATTGCTTTGGTCTAAAAAGAGAATTTTCATTAGGACTTCCCATCGTCTCTAACCCCTCTCCCTGATGGCAGAGGGGTTGGAGGCGAGAACGCTAGGCTTAATATCTTGATAATGTGTCTAACCCGCTAAACTTGAAACGGTTGAGCAAAACAGTTGACTATGTAATTTTTGGATGGCTGAGCTGTCAAGTGCATTATTCAATATTCGCTCAAACTTCTGAAAGAAAACTGCTTCAGAAAAATTACTGAGCGCATGATCTCTAATTCGTTCATATTCCCAGGTGATTTTCGCAGCGTCAATAAGTGCGCCTTGCAATGATTCTGGGGTTTGTTGGTCAAAAAATAGTCCTGTCATTCCCGATACTTGAGTTTCTAAGGCTCCCCCGGCGCCATAGGCAATTACGGGTGTCCCACTGGCGTTAGCCTCAATCGGCACTAAGCCATAGTCTTCCAAGGCGGAAACCACTATGGAGCGGGCTTTCGACATTAAACGACGGCGCTCTGCATCGCTTACGCGGCCTAAAAATCTAATATTGTCTGCGGCTTGGGATTCTAGTAATTTTCGCTCTGGACCATCGCCGATGATCACCAAAGGCCATCCCAGCGCATTAAAAGCTTTGATAGTAATATCAACCCGTTTATAACTCAAAAGGCGAGAGGCGACCAGGTAAAAACCATCTTTTTGATTTGAAAACGAAAAGTTATGACTGCGAATTGGATAATGAATCACACTCGCTCGCCGACCGTAGGTTTTCTTGATGCGGCCAGCGACTGCTCTCGAGTTGGCGATGTAAGTATCAGGCTCTTGAGCATATTTTAGATCTTGCTGCCTCATGAGAGCAAAGATTTTTTCGATCAGAGGATAGAAATTTTTGTAGTCTGAATATTCTTTGAGGTAAGTTTCGGTGTCCCAAAGAAAACGAGTTACATTATGACAGAGACAAATGTGATGCGCTCCGGGCCTTTTGCGCACTGCCTTTGCGAAGCTGGTGGAACTACTGATAATCAGATCATACTTTTGCAGGTCCAAGGCGCGAAAAGCCGGGTAATAAAGTGGGGCTAGCAATCTAAAATACTTGACTGCTCCCGGAAGATTTTGCAGTACGGTAGTCTTGACTGTCCGTCCACCTAGGTCAAGGGATCTCTGAGGATCATACAACGATGTAAAGATGTCAGCGTCCTGGAAGTATTGGCAAAGCAGCTCAAATACACGCTCTGCTCCCCCTCCTTGAGTCAAATAGTCATGAACCAATGCTATTTTCATGAGAAAGCTTGTAGGTGTTCTATGGGAATTTCGGACTTTTTTGACTGTTGTCTTCCTCGGTAGATCCAAGTGTTTATTCGTATAAAACCCGTTTCAAATCCCTTAAAGAAAAACTGAAAGATAAACTAAATACTTTAAAATCCTGCCGATATTATTCTTGAGTTGATCTCGACTGCTATTCTTCCACGGATAAAAAGCAGTAATTTGAGAGGATGCTGAATACAGCTTATTATCTGTAAGTCTGAAGGAAGATATTCCTTGATTGGGTTCAATATTTATTTGTTTGATCTAGGGTTAATTCAAGCCAAATAAGGTAACCAACCCGGAATAAACAGAAAAAAACGAGTGCGCCAATCTTCTGTGATTAAGTCAAGATCAACACTCGGATGCTATTTCGAGTTTTGGAACCTATATTTTTCGCACCTTCAGTAATTCCTAGAAACGACCCATCGCTTTCAAATGGATGGATTTTACAATTAAAATTTACCCACCCTTATCCAGTTCAATTTAAGCTAAAGGTGGTGACAAACTCGAAACAAAAAAGTAAAAAGATGGGAATATCTAATCTGTTGTAATCAAGTCACGATATACCGCCAGAGTTTCCTTATGGACACGCGCCGCCGTTAGCCACTCTAAATTGTGTTGTGCTTGCTCTCGCCATCTGTGTAGATCCTGGGGAGTCCTAAGCAATTGCCCGATCGCTGCGGCAAGGGCAGCCCTATCAAGGGGCGGAACCAGTAGCCCCGCTTTGCCGCCGTCTAAGGCTTCAGGAATACCATCTACGTCTGTCGCCACAATCGCGCAACCTGCTTCACGGGCCTCTGGGATAACTAGACCAAAGGGTTCAGAATGCGAAGCTAATACGAAAATATCAGTGGTTAGCAGATAGCGTTGCGGCTGTGGCTGAAAGCCCTCAAAGTGAATGCGCTCAGCCACAGCTGTACGACGGGCTTGAGCCTCGAACAATGCGCGTTCGGGACCGTCGCCCACTAGGTAGAGATGAGCTTGGGGAAAATCAACGGCGATTTGTGAGAAGGCGTCAATCAGTTCAGCAATCCCCTTGCGACGGTTCATCCCAGCTACTGTGACGATCGCAGGATGATGTAACGACATGGGGGAATAATTCTTCAACGGTTGAGTACGAGGGCTGCCCAGAGGGCCATTGGCGACCACACGCAATTTTTGTTGAGGGATACCCCGTCGAGCCATAGATTGGGCTACCGCATAACTCACCGCAATGACACGATCGGCCCAGCCCATTAACGTTGAGCTACGCTGAAATTCATTATGGACCGTAGAGACCAGGGCGTATCCACATCTGGCTCTTAAAATCCGCGCTAGGATGACTCCCGTCATCATGTGAGCATGAACAATATCAGGGCGCCATGCTTGTGTAATCGCCCGATAACGTAAAGCGGCTTTAACCAAATTACCTGGCTTTCTGGTCTGATTCAGTGGGAAATGTTTGACCCCGTGACGAGTGAGCAATTCCTCATAGTCTCCAGCCGCAGACGCAACACTGACATCATGGCCCGCTTTGGCTTGCAGACAAGCCAGATCCATCGCCACATTAACAATGCCGTTACCGCTCGCTTTAACATGATTGAGAATATGGAGTATCCGCATCAACAACCGTATTGTGGAACAGAAACTTAGCCAGTGCAGGGCGCTGGCTATATTCCTGAAAGCGCCTTGAATAGTCTCAAGGGTAAAAATAAAGAGGTAACAAGCTGAGGACAAAACGGTAATAAACTTGGGATATTATCCTCTTTCTCACTGAAAAACACTCACACCGAGAGATTTCAAAGAGATTATCGCCCAATCAGTCGGCGGATATCATTGACGCTATCGCGGACATTATTCACGTCATTAATGGCTCGTTGAGCCTCTTGCTGAATTTCCCGAGCTGTCGCCACTGGCGGAGAGGCGGCAGCCACTCGGCGGGCTGCCGCTGCAGCTTCTTGGCGAGCCACTTCAGTCTCTTGGCGCTGTCTGACAACAGCGGTTTCTTTGTTAGTCTGGGCTTCAGTCAGATTTGGATCTAAGGTAATCGCTTGATCAAAGGCGTCTATTGCTTGATTCAGCTTATCCAGCTTTTGCAGTACAGTTCCCTTGCTATTCCAGGCATCGGCAAAGTTGGGGGCCAACGCGATCGCTTGATCATAGAGTTCGAGGGCCTGCTGGGGCTGGTCTAGCTGTTCCAGAGCATATCCTTTATTCCAGACTACCTGGGAGTCATCAGGATTGAGGTCCAAAGCCTGATCACAGGCAGCGATCGCCTGATCATATTGGCCCAACTGATTGGCAAGATTGCACCGGTTTAAGTGAACCGCCTCATCCTTAGGATTGAGATTCGCAACCTGGTTATAGAGATTTAGAGCTTCGTCATAGTGATGGGTTGCCTGCAGAGCATTGGCCTGGCTATTTAGGGTCACTATCGATACAAGTCTGGCGGAATTAGCGAACGCCTGGGTCGTGATCAAGCTTGCCTCGTCCGGGGAGCCAGTTGCAAGTGTATCTGAATTAGAAGCAGTTTGGTTGGCGAGTAGGGAAGGTAAAAATGCTCTCCCGCCTAGACCGGATAACCCCAAGACAGCCGCCAAGCTGGCAAGTAAAATTAACCCTCTGGCTCCAGTCTGGCGAGGTTTTCCGCCAGCTAAGGCGACATTAGGTTGGGCGTCATTGACGGAAACGCCTGCTTGCCTGCCCCGCACCGATGCAGGAGCTGACGCTTGACGCTTACTTGACTGGGCGGCTCTGCCAACTGGCGAAGAGAATGATTTTGGCGGAGCAGCCTTGGCCGCCGCTGGTGTAATCGGTTGCTGAAACGCCAGTGCTGCTTGCCGCAGGTTAGACGGTAATCGACTGAGGTGCTGTAATGCTAATGCGGCATTGGAATATCGCTCCCGAAAGTCATAGCGCACCATGCCATCTAGGATATCGGCCAGGACCGGGTCCAGTTCAGGCGCCAGATCGCGCCACAACGCCTCACCCGTGCGGGGGTCTTCGTCAAGGTATTGCGGATGCATCCCGGTGAGCCCCTGGATGCAAATCATTCCCAAAGCGTAGAGGTCGCTACAAAAACGAGGATTGCCGCCGAGCTGTTCATTGGGCATGTAGCCCTTGGTGCCGATTGAAACAGTTAGGTTGGTCGCCCCCGGTTGGGTGCTGACAAGTTGGGTGCTGACTTGCTTGACAGCCCCAAAGTCGATCAAGACAAGCCGACCATCTCGATAGCGACGGATTAAATTGGAGGGTTTGATATCGCGATGGATAACCTGCTGATCATGAACAAAAGCCAGGACAGTCAGGACATCGTGCAACAGCGCAACCACTTTCGCTTGGGGCCAGATTTGATTAGTCTCTAACTCTTCGCTCAGAGAGGTCCCCTCGATCAATTCCTGGGCCAGATAGAATTCCTGATTTTCTTTGAAGTGAGCTAATAGGAGCGGAATCTGATTATGATCGCCTAATTTGTAGAGTACTTTGGCTTCCGTATCAAATAGCCGTTGGGCAATTTTCAGACCCGCCTCATCGGAGATTTGAGGTTTGAGTTGTTTGACCACACACCGAGGATGGTTGGGTAAATGGATATCCTCAGCCAGAAACGTTTGTCCAAACCCACCGGATCCCAAGTGGTCAATGATTTTGTAACGTCCGCCCAGGAGAGCAGGATTGCCGTGGGCGGATTGAAACGGGCCTGACAGGTTGAATTCCAGAGGTTTCATGTGATCACAACGATAATTGACTCAGGAACAATTTCATCTAGATAAGATAATTGATATTTACATATGGGTAAACTTAGAAGTTCAGGCACTATGACAGTTTTTTAGCAGGCTAAGTGAGGGGTCAAGAATAACTTCACTGTTTAGGTCTGTGTGAACCTTTCAGGCGCTTCAAGTCTCCCTGAAGTTATTCCTGTATGGTTCTAGACATCTTTTGCAATTGCCATAGCGGCAGTATTTACGACTACTTTCAAAGGTTGATGCGGTAAGCGGATTGCCCACTATAACTCTGGCCTACTTTGCTTAGGATACCAATCCGCCAAATAATGAAGGGACATTGCCTTCATCTGCTTCATCGAGCTTCATCAAGAGTTCATAATAAACCTGACTATTCTGTAAAGAATTCGATGCTCTGGATATGATTCCTGACGGTTTTAGTAGATAGATTTGCACAGTCTAACCAGGCTTGGTAATCATCCAAAATGAGCTGGTTATCATCGCGAATTTGCTTCGACTTCCTGATCGTAATCGGTCATGGCTAAATCCATTTTTAGGTATTATATCGACTTTGACAATCAACACTGCCAATGTAAACCGCTATGGAATCAGCCTGAATGGCCTTCATCTATACAAGCAAAATGCCTTAATATATCAGCATTTCATAGGTGTGAGTCCTGGCAATGACGTGGTGATGGCCCCCAAAAACGTTACTCGCAGAATTCTCAACGTTGGATTCTTAGGCTGTTTATGGTTGCCGGGTTTATCTGGGGCGGCTGGGGCCCAGATCTGTGACGCCCAATTGATTGGCCAGCAGATTGCCCAATTAGGCGCCGCCGGATCTGAACAGGCGCAAGCGATCGCAACCCTAACCCAATGCGGCGATGTCGCAGTCTCTGACCTGCTGGATGAACTCAGCCAAACTCAGTCAATTCCGGTTCAATTAGGCGTTGTGGATACGCTCACAGCAATTGGCCCCGATGCGGCGCCTGATCTGATGCAGCGTATGCCAGACTTAACCATGGCCCCCGAGATGCGCGCCCTGATGGTTGAGGTGTTGGCCGCGATCGCCCAAACCCACGACTCAACCACCCTGATCATTGTCCAGCGCCTCACCGAACGCACAGTAGACCCCCAGGAAGATCCGTTGGTGCGACGGCAGGCGATTCTAGCCTTGAGGCAATTGGAGCAAGCTCCGACCGCTAGTTTCCGGGAGAAGGTATACATCGAATTGCAAGCCAATCTAGAATTGCTTGCGGCATTGGGGACACTCCTCGCCCTGGGGTTGACTTACCTGGCGGTGCTCTGGCTGAAACCCCGCTGGCTGTTGAGCCTACCGGCTAAGTTGACCCTGCCCAACACCCAGATTGAGCTGCCTTTAGGCTTATTACGCTGGCTCAAATATCGCCCTCGGGTGCTGGATCAATGGCTGGCCGATCACCAAACCCAGGTGCAACAGCGGTTTTTGCAACGCTCCACGGTTGCAGACCGCGCCATTCATATCCCGATTCAGCTGAAATTGGCCTCCCAACTGATTGAGCAGCTGACCCCCAACCAGCTGACCCCCATTTTCAACCAGGCTCCTGCCTGCCTGATGATTGTGGGAGAAGGCGGTGTGGGTAAAACCAGTTTGGCTTGCCAGATTGCCCGTTGGGGGTTGGGTTTGGTGGAAACTGAGCGCCCGGTAGTGACCGCATCCCCTGATATCCAAAAGCGAGATATCCAAGAACGAGAGATCCAAAAGGTATGCACCCATCGGATGTTGCCCGTGCTGATTGAGCAGGAGCTGGCCGGAACATCCCTGCTGACTGAAATTCGGGAACAGTTACCCCGAAACCCCGATGGCGGCTTTATTGCAGCGGAACTGATGACCGCATTGCTACAGCAGCGGCGGGTGCTGGTGATTTTAGACCACGTTTCAGAAATGGGCGACGACACCTATGCCCAGATGAAACAAACCCTGGAGACCACCCCCATCAACGCCCTGATCATTACCTCACGCCTGAAAGCGCGAGACTTGGGTCGGTCTGACAAGACTTTGCTAGAACCGCAGAAGATTGAAGGGGCCAGACTCTCCACCTTTATTCAACCCTATCTGGAAGCCCAGGGCAAAGACAAAATCTTTGAAGATGACGCCGAGTTTTATCGCACCTGTACCCGCCTATCCAGCATGATGGCCGCCACCCTCCAACAAGCAACGGCGTTG
>JAKSDM010000560.1 GCA_022360135.1 Pseudanabaenales cyanobacterium
CGTCACCGTTAGCGGTCCTCCCTGGCGATAACAGACTGGCCCCGGATGGGCTCCGGCTGACTCTGGCCCAACCCGATAGCGCGCCCCATCGAAGGTGAGAATTGACCCACCCCCGGCTGCCACGGTATAGATCGACATCATCGGCGCCCGCAGCCGCACCCCTGCCACCTCGGTTTCAAATGTCCGCTCATACTCACCGGCATAGTGGGACACATCTGTAGAGGTTCCCCCCATATCGAAGCCAATAATTTTGTCGAAGCCCGCGATCGCACTCGCCTGCACCGCCCCAACCACACCCCCTGCCGGCCCCGACAGAATACTGTCCTTACCCTGAAATAAATGGGCGTTGGTGAGCCCGCCGTTGGATTGCATGAACATCAGTTGGGGGGAGGGGGGAAGGGGGGAGGAAGATTTTGGATTTTGGATTTTGGATTTTGGATTTTGGATTTTGGATTTTAGATTTTGGATTTGATTTTCTCCCCCTGCTCCCCTGCTCCCCTGCTCTCCCATCTCCCCCATCTCCCCCTCTCCCCCTCTCCCCTCCAACTCCGCCGCGATCCGATCCACATACCGTCGCAAGATAGGTGAAAGATAGGCGTCCATGACTGTGGTGTCGCCTCGGCTGACGAGTTTCATCAGGGGGCTGACTTGATGAGAGACCGAGATTTGGCTGAAGCCGATTTGGCGAGCGATCGCGGCGACTTGGTTTTCGTGGTCGGGGTAGCGGTAACTATGCATCAGGACGATGGCGCAGGCGCGAATACCGTCGTCATAGGCTGCCTGGAGGGAGGTGATTAATCGCCTCTCGACATCCGGAGTAATTGCGCCTAATTCTTCTCCCTCAGCACTGTAGCGTTCTTTTACCTCAACCACGTGGTCGTAAAGCATCTCCGGCAAAATGATGTGGCGGGCAAAGATGTTGGGGCGGTTTTGATAGCCAATCCGGAGGGCGTCCCGGAAACCTTGGGTGGTGATCAATACGGTGCGATCGCCCTGACGCTCCAATAGGGCATTAGTGGCGACTGTTGTGCCCATCTTAATCACGCTGATCTGCTCTGCCGGAATAGGCTTGTCTGACGCAATCCCCATTACATCCCGAATCCCCTGCAGCGGCGCGTCCCGATAACGTTCGGGATTCTCCGACAACAGTTTATGAATGGTCAAATTGCCATCCGGATGCTGGGCGACAATATCGGTAAACGTGCCTCCCCGGTCAATCCAAAACTGCCAGCGCTGATCGGTGCAAGGAAGGGTAGACATAGCATCCTAATCTAGAGGGACAGAGAGGAGCCAAAGCCCTCTCTCCTCTCTCTTCCCATCACTTAACCATATCACCAAAGACCCATCCCCCATCTTCAAGCTGAATCCACCCATTGGAGGTACGGCCAGTTGTTCTGATAAAAGAGCCATTGGGTAAGAAATTGAGCACCCGAGTATCTTGGCTAGGCCCTTCTCGCACACGGAGATCGCTGCCCAAGGTGGCGACTTCCATGACCCTAGCAACAGTTGTGGAGGGGCCAGCCGCGATCGCTCCGTCAACAGTTATGGAGGGGCCAGCCGCGATCGCCCTACCAGACTTGAGCAGATCCAGTGTCGCCTGACCTGCGATCCCATCTACGGTCAATCCATGTTTTCGCTGAAACTCAGTAACGGCGAGTTGAGTGTCTAAGCCAAAGTAACCATCGGACGCTTTCGCGGCAGGCAAATAGCCCAACACTTTGAGGCGATTTTGTAAATCCACTACCTCCGGCCCTGTACTTTCAAGCTTTAGAACTGTGGGGGTTAATGCTTTGTCAGAGACAACAGCGCTATTGCTATAGAGTATATTAAGCGTTTGCGGTCCGGCGACGCCATCGCCCATTAACCCATTTTTTTGCTGAAACTCGATAATAGCTTGTTGAGTCTCTAGGCCATAGTAGCCATTGGTAGAGGTGTCAGCAGACAGGTAGCTTAATTCTTTGAGACGATTCTGTAATCTAACAACCTCCGCCCCAGAGCTGTTGAACTGTAGCACACTGACTGGAGCCAGGAGAGAAACAGCGGAAACAGCCCGAGTATCGTCATAAAGAATGGTCAGGGTTTCTGGCCCCGCTACCCCATTTGCGGGTAAACCGTTTCTTTGCTGAAAATCAATCACGGCTTGTTGAGTGATTGAACCGTAGAAACC
>JAKSDM010000894.1 GCA_022360135.1 Pseudanabaenales cyanobacterium
GACCCAACCCACAGTTTCTATCCAGGTCAAACAATTGACGAAGGCCGTCGGCTTACCCCTGTTTGAACAAATTGGCAAGCGGCTGTACCTGACCCAAGCCGGACAAAAGCTCTTGGCGACTTGCCAAGAAATCTTTGAACGGTTAGAGCAGTTCGAAATGTCTGTGTCAGATTTGAAGGGCATGAAGCAAGGGCAACTGCGTCTAGCTGTGATTACCACCGCCAAGTATTTTGTGCCTCGATTACTCGGTCCTTTCTGCCGTCGCTACCCAGGCATTGACATTTCCTTGAAGGTGACTAACCACCAAGTCATTCAAGAGCGAATGACGGCAAATCAAGATGATCTCTACGTCATCAGTCAGCCTCCAGAACAACCTGATCTTAAAAACTACCTATTTTTAGAGAATCCTTTGATTGTTTTAGCGCCCAAGAATCATCCGCTTGCGGGTAAGTCAGGAGTGCCGATTCAAGCCCTCAATGACGAACCCTTCATCATGCGCGAGCCAGGCTCGGGGACCCGTCAGGCGATTCAGAAACTATTCGCTAAGCATAAGGTAGAGGTCAAGGTCAGATTAGAATTGGGCAGCAATGAAGCGATTAAGCAGGCGATCGCAGGCGGCTTAGGGATTTCTGTTCTCTCGCAGCACACCATCGTCTCAGAGGGGACAACCGGAGAATTTGCAGTTCTAGATGTCGATCACTTTCCGATTGAGCGCCATTGGTATGTCGCGCACCTAGCCGGTAAGCATTTGTCTGTTGTGGCTGAGACATTTCTTAACTATCTGCTAAATGAGAGTCATAGCGTCGCCCAGCAGTTTTTACCCGATATCGGTCGATATCCTGCCAAGGAAGAACTGCTATCGAAGGTCTAATAGTAGTAGATGTGACATTTGGGATAGGGCGCGACATTTGGTATGGAGATGTGATGCCGATGTAGAGACGTGATATATCACGTCTCTACATCGGCAATAACGCTATCCCCGAATTTATGTAAGATGCTAATCGGTTACGTCTCTACCAGGGCCGCCAGGACCGTTTTATGGATGGCTCCATTGCTGACGACAACGCCTTGGTTATCGACCAGCTTCGCCCCTTTCGAGAAATCAAGGGGGTTACCGTGCATATCGGTTACTCGTCCCCCCGCCTCTTCAACCACAATTACTCCGGCGGCATGATCCCAGATTTTCTCTCGATAATTGGGGGACTTAGGGGAAGGCAAACGCAGGTACAGGGCGGCATGACCGGATGCCACCGCGGCATACTTTGCCTGACTGTCCATGCGAGCTGAGGCTTGGGTAATGCCCACGGCCTTGGCCACTGCCGACTGCAACGATTGATCGCCGTGGCTGGCCTCTACACTTTCAACAAATCGGAGATTGGCGTTATCTTCAGGCCCTACCACCTTAATCGATTGGGGCATTCCGCCAGCCAGAGGAACCATTGTCGCCCCTTGTCCCCGAACGGCGACAAACATCAGGCCAGTGTCAGCTAAATCAAGTTTTAGCGCCGGACAGGCTAATACGCCGACCTTAATTTCTCCATTTTCGACCAAAGCTAGAGCGATAGCATACTGATCTCCGCGCAAAAATCCCTTGGTGCCATCAATCGGATCCAACGTCCAGTAGCGGGCTCCCACTTCTCCATTGCCGTGATCAATCCAGTCAGTGACGGCTGCAGAAGTTGCCTCGGGTACGATCGCTTTGACGTAGCCTGTCACCTGTTCCAAGCGTTCAGCCATCTCAGGTTGGCGCAGTTCTGCCGCATCCTCTTCCCCTACGACCGGATCATTGGGGAAGTTTGCCGCTAACGCTCGACAAATTAAAGCCTGGGAGCCAAAATCCGCGACCGTCACTGGACTGCGGTCTTTTTTCTCGATCGCCTCGGGAACCATCTGCCCACGTACTTTTTCACAGAGTTGGGCGGCTGCGATCGCAGCTTCGACAGCAATTTTTTTCTCTTTCTCGTAAGACATAAGAATATTGGCTGATGTATGAATAATGTTTGATAACGAAGGGCAAGAATTTATGGGTCATTAGTCATTAGTCATTGGTCATTGGTTATGGTTATTGGCCAAGTGACCAGTAATCCCTGAATTCAGGTCTCTGACCGCTATCTCAAGAATAGATTTCCCACTTTAAACTGGTAAACGCCCTTCCCAGTCTAGTGGCAGTACATCAGAGGCCATCCTAAATTCGCCATTATCTTTATTTAATCTTCAATTCCCCCATCCCCCCCATCTCCCCCATCCTCCCTATCCCCCCATCCCTCCCTCGAGATCCACGATCGCGTTCCAAAAAACTGGCAAGCAAAGGTGGCCATCTTGGCGGCTTGGGCTAGGGCGTCCTGAAAGCCAGACTGCAATACATAATGGCAAAATGAGCCATGAAAAATATCGCCTGCGCCCAAGGTATCCACTGGGGTAATTTGAGCCACTGGAATGCGCCCTGAGATACCCTCACTAACGAATTCAATTGGGTCAGCGCCGTGGGTAATGGCGATATGGGGAACCCCTAATTCTCTTAGATAAGCTATTGTGTCGGGTGTAGCGGCGTCAGTGGGCGGACGAAAATTGGCGGAGCAAATGACATAGTCCGCTTGGTGCAGAACCGTCTCAAATCCGGGTTTCCAACTGCCCCCATCCACCACCACTGGGATGCCCTGGGCTTTGGCTTGGCGGGCGATCGCACATCCCACCGCCATCTGATGGCCATCAATCAAGACCACATCAATACCGGGCAAAATGTTGGGCGGTATTTGTTCAGGCGCAGCTTGAAGCTTGACCGCATTGAGCGAAACAACGGCGCGATCGCCTGTGGATTCTGTCACCAGAATGGAGGAGGTCGGTGGGGGTTCACTATGACTAGGATTGAGATCTGCGATCCTCACCCCCTGGGTTTGTAAATCTTCCAAAACCAGATGTCGGATGGGATGGGCGCCTAACACCCCCAAAACGGCGCCTTGGTTTCCTAACTGGCTGAAAGTCACCGCAGCATTCGTAGCCGGTCCTCCAGCAGCAACAGCGTAGTCGGAAGCTACTACTTTTTGGTTTGCCTGGGGAAGATGCTTAACTAAATAGATTAGATCTAAGTTGATTAAACCGACAAACAACCCCTGGTAGGATGGGCGCTCTAGCATTGATAACACTAAACAACCGCCACGTTAAATTTTCTGGCAATTCAGCCATATTGCCATATCCCCCGGGTCTAAGGCGTACACAAATTTCGACCTTCACACTAGCCAATTCCCAGGTTTTGCCTATAGAGCCTCCAATCAATCTCAACTGGATATATATCAGCCATAAATTCTTAATTGCTTCGTAAGCATGCTTAAGAATTTATGGCGATTAAAGGGTGAAGGGGGAAATTGAGGTTTAACCTTGATGTTATAAAGTTTAC
>JAKSDM010001320.1 GCA_022360135.1 Pseudanabaenales cyanobacterium
AATGTACTATTATTAAGGAGCAGGCGACCAAAGCCAGCATCTTGGTTAAAACATTGGTTTAGCTCCATTTTGATTGGGGAGGATAACGATGTCTCACTATCACCATTACCAAAAACCTACACGTTATCGCTCTGTCTATACATCCCCAATGCCCAGGGAACAATCTGGCGGGAGGCGGATGTACAGGCAGCCTCTGCCTCCGATCAGGCGTAAACGGCGTAGAGGATCTGCTAAGCTTTTGCTGGCAGGCGGCTCTATGCTGGCTTTGGCGACCATTTTGGTAAATCCCAACAAATCCCAACCCATGAAACCAGCAGTAGATATCTGCCAAAAGCGGGTTGAGACCACTTCTGTCCTGTCCCGAGCGCAACTCTCCCAACTGCTTTCTGTGCCAGAACGCTCCGCTAAGGAAGCAGTGCGAAAGATTGTCGAAGCCCCCTACTGTATACTGCAACCCCTTGAGATTCGAGCCGGGGCGGAGGCCCAAAGGGAAGCTTATCCGCTAGCATTCGATCCCCAAACCTGGTTTGTCGTACTCTACGAAAACGAAGAATACGCCGGATATGATTTCAGCTTCCGCCATTGATTGAAAGGAGAAGACGATGGCCAAAATGGGCAAAACAAGTCTGTGGAGAAATCTATGGGAAAGTTGCCTGCTAATCTTAGCGGCGGGTTGCGTTCAGCCACCTGAAGTTCCGCCAAGGGCGATTCAGCTTCATCAGAAATGGGGCCTACAACCCGGCTCTGAGGTAGCCGGGTTTAAGATATCTGGGGGATTGGGAGATATTTCGATTGAGCTGGCGGGAAAATCAGTTCGGGCGCCTTTTGATGGTAAAGTGCAGCCCAATCAAGCAGATTGTGTGGTGTTTTCCAGCTCTGAAGTTCCAGCTTACTTATTCCGTCTCTGTGGTCTTAAGCGGCCTCAACTGGGAGATTTGCAAGCGGGAGATGTGATTGGCTCCGGACAAGCGTTACAGTTCGCCGCCCTGAGACGACAACCAGACGGTTCCTGGGCGATTGTAGAACCTGCGGTGGACTTACTGGAGCGGACAATTAGGCAGCAGTAATAAGAATTAGGCAACTCCCCTTATCCCCTATCCCCTATCCCCTCCCGCATACAGCTCAGCAACCAATTCGCCATTGTCGCCCGTCGAGTTAGCCGAGGCACCAGTTGATCAACGCTATAGCCTTTGAACCCTAACTGTTCTTTTAAGAGCTGTTTGTTTTCCTTGGGAATTGAGCGGGTTAGTTGGACGGTGGCAGGACGACTGGCAATAAAGTCAGGGGGGGCTGGATACTTCTCAACCCAGGCGGGATCAACTTGTGAGGTATCCCACTGGTTGGCCTCAGCATCATATCGATACCCCAAGCTACGCCATACTAGTTGATTAACTGTCTGATCCGACAACTCTTCATTGAGAATCGCCCAAATTGTTTCGGTGTTGAGGAGCGGCAATTCAGCCATATTTCTCACCTAAATGCTGCTTTAACCCGAGCCTGCATCATTAAACCGTACTCTAATCCTTCTACCACCGCTTGATAAGAAGCTTCAATGATATTGCCGGAGACCCCTACGGTTGTCCAGCGTTTGTAGCCGTCGCTTGACTCCGCCAAAACCCGGGTTTTAGCTGAGGCGCCAGTTTTACCGTCGAGGATCCGGACTTTGTAATCGGTTAGGTGGAACTGGGCGATCGCCGGATAGTTAGTCAACAATGCTTTCCTCAAGGCCGCATCCAGAGCCGAGACTGGACCATTGCCCTCAGCTGCTTCCAGAATATCCTGGCCTTGAACGGCAACCTTCACGATCGCCTGGGAGTGACTTCGCCAAAGATCCCCATCCGGCATGCGCTCACAATGCACCTGAAACCTCTTGAACTCAAAGAATTTAGGTCGTTGATGCAGTGCTTCCCGCATCAATAGCTCAAAGCTAGCTTCTGCGGCTTCAAACTGGTAGCCTTCTTGTTCCAGGTTCTTCAATCGCTGCAGCAGCTGACGACAGGTGGGATCTTGTTTATCTAATTCGATGCCAAAACTACGAGCTTTAGCCAACACATTACTCAGGCCCGCCTGATCTGAAATCACAATCCGACGACGATTACCGATCGCCTCTGGCTGAATGTGCTCATAAGTCTTAGGATTACGTTCCACCGCACTGACATGGATTCCTCCCTTGTGGGCAAACGCAGATAGGCCGACGAAGGGAGCATGATCGTCTGGCGCTAGGTTTACCACCTCACTAATAAAGCGGCTGGACTCAGATAACTTTGCCAGCTGTTTAGGTTGGATGCAATCATAGCCCAGCTTAAGTTGCAAATTGGGAATCAGTGAGCAGAGATTGGCATTACCACAGCGCTCACCATAGCCATTAATCGTTCCTTGCACCATCACTGCTCCTTCCATCACCGCCGCCAAGGCATTCGCAACCGCTGTGGCGGAATCGTTGTGGGTGTGGATGCCGATTTTAGGCAGAGAAAAGGTAGGGGAGGAGGGAGAGGCGGTTTGGATTGCCCCCAGCCAATCGTGAACCTGCCGCGTTATCATCGCAATCTCATGCGGTAGGGTTCCGCCATTAGTGTCGCAGAGGACAAGCCATTCAGCTCCGGCGGAAAGAGCGGTCGCTAGGGTTTTTAGAGCATATTCGGGATGGTATTTATAGCCGTCGAACCAGTGCTCGGCGTCGTAGATGATTCGGCGCTCATGGCTGCGGAGGAACTCAATAGTGTCCTGGATCATGGCCAGATTCTTATCCAGGGTTGTTTTCAGCCCTTCTACGACGTGTAAGTCCCAGGATTTACCGAACAGAGTGACCCATCGAGTTCCAGCCGCTAGAATGGGTTGGAGCATGGGATCATCCGCCGCTTTTTTGCTGGGGCGGCAAGTTGAACAAAAGGCGACTACCTCCGCTTGAGAGAGGGGGTCCTCCTGAAGCCGCCAAAAGAACTGGACATCTTTGGGGTTGGCTCCTGGCCACCCTCCTTCAATAAAGGGAATACCCAGTTGATCGAGCTGATGCGCGATTCTCAGTTTATCTTCGATGGACAGGGATAACCCTTCTCGCTGAGCCCCATCCCGAAGCGTGGTGTCGTAGACCCAGATTTTTTTCGAGGCAGTGTGGTCAGTAGCGTCTTGGTTCATATGATTTCTGTATTCTTCCCCAATCAATCCCAATTGAATGGTTAATCACTTTTTACACCATTTGATGGATTTTGGGGCAGAGAACCACACCTGTATGGATACCGAATAGATAATCACAAAGATTTCTTTCATCCAATGAATTTGCCACGATTGGATGATCTCAGCATTGGATAACTAGGCGAAAATAGAGTTAATTACGATGTGAGGTAGTCTATGAGCAGGTTTTTAGTAGGCTCCGTATTATTAACTATTGCCATGTTGGCGGTTTTTGGGACCGGTGTCACTAATACAGTGGTTAACTGGTTTGATAACCTGGGAAATTCTTCTTCAGAAGAGGTTGCCGACACTTCTGTCGCTATCGCCGCCGCTGAGGATCTTACGCCGATTCAAAGAGCAGGAAGACTCGTTCAATCACAGACTGAACCTGTTGCTGGTGGGGCGGCAACCCTGTTCGCACCAGGGGAAGAAATTGCTCAGGGTCAAGGTGGAGCCGCCCCCGAAGGCGCTCCAGCTTCTCTAGCAGCTCAGCCGACCGCTACTCCTGCAGCAACTGATTCATCCATTCCCGCGCTTTGGTAAGCTAGTAAATCCTTAGGGAAATGGGGTAGGGTAGGGTCAGCACCTTGCGCCTGACTAGAAGGGTAATGGGTAATGGTTCTGAGTATTGGATGCGAGTATTGAATGCTCAGATCACTTGATGGCATAGGCGTAGATGGGGGGTTATGGGTGGGACGTGTGATGTCCTCGTAATTGGGGGCGGCGTCATTGGTCTGGCGATCGCAGTGGAACTGCGGCGACGGGGGGCCAGTGTGGCTCTACTGAGTCGAGATTTCCAGCAGGCCGCTAGCCATGCTGCGGCCGGAATGTTGGCCCCTGAGGCCGAGGGAATTCCCTCTGGCCCTATGCGAGATCTCTGCCGCCGCAGTTTGACTCTATATCCGGAGTGGGTGCAAAAGTTAGAAAACCTGACGGGGCAGGAAACGGGTTACTGGCCCTGTGGGATTCTGGCCCCCCACTATGGGTCTGCAGCTGAAACCAGAGTGGAGACTCAGGATGCGACTGCCTACTACCTGGATCAACAAGCGATCCATCAATATCAGTCTGGCCTCAGCGCCGAGGTCAGCGGCGGCTGGTGGTTTCCAGAAGAAGGCCAGGTTGACAATCGGGCATTAGCGTCGACGCTGCGGATAGCCGCTCAGGAATTAGGGGTTGATCTTCAGGAAGGGGTAGCGGTTGAGGCGATCCAACTCCAAAATCGCCTAATCCGCTGTGTCAAAACCCCAATTGGCGACTTCCAGGCTAACCACTATGTGCTGGCCGCTGGAGCCTGGTCAAACGAATTGATCCCGATTCCCGTCCTGCCCAGAAAAGGCCAGATGGCAGCGGTGCAATCCCCCTCAAGCTATCCCCAAACCCAACCCCTAAGGCGAATTCTATTCGGCAGTAATATTTACCTTGCACCTCGCCAAAATGGCCGCATCATCCTTGGGGCCACTAACGAAGCGGTTGGTTTTACCCCGAATAACACGCCAGCAGGACTTCAGCAACTGCTCAATAATGCCATTCGCCTCTACCCAGAATTGCAACATTTCCCTTTGCAGGAGTGCTGGTGGGGCTTCCGACCGGCCACTCCGGATGAAATGCCGATTTTGGGTCCC
>JAKSDM010000112.1 GCA_022360135.1 Pseudanabaenales cyanobacterium
CCATCAACCCTTCTGTTTGGCGACCCCGTAAATTGAGCACTGACCCCATCGTACTCATCGTAGCGATCGCTAAATCACTGTAGGTCGGGGATGCGCCTCGTTTGCCTGTCTTTTGGTCGTTCAACCATCCCGCCAGCACCGCATCATCCACCCGGAATGTTAGACTTCCCCGGTTTTTGAGGGCCGCATCGTACTCACTCTAATTTCGAATCCGATATTGGGTTTTGGTTGTCTTGTCTGACATGATTGAGCGGAGGTGGTAGATTTCAATATCTATGTATTATTGCAGCTAACTCATATTATTTATGCACCAACGCCATTCGGAACTAAACGCGCCGGAAATTCTAACGGTAGTGAGGTGAGCGGTGCGGCGGGATTTTTGAGGCAAAATGGGCCATTAATAAGTAGTCGAAACCGTTATTGACGTTGGGTTTCATGACTTCAACCCAACCTACGCAAGAATCTTTTGTCAGTCAACTGAGGTGCTGACGATCGCGTCTTGCTTCTGGCTCTATCATCAATCCAGATAACTGGGTTGATGCTGCGATCGCAGGTGGGAGCGGTGGATGCGATCGCAGCGGCTGGGCAAGGTAGTTCAGCAAGATGTCTGTCTGCTTAAAATCGAAATTTCAAGAGTATAAATTGAAGTAACTGAAAGTGCTTCCTCGGCAATCCCTACCATGACCGACGTTTTTATCTCTTATTCCCGCAAAGACAAAGAATTCGTTCAGGTTCTCCATCAAGCGTTGAGCGAAAGCAAATACGACGCATGGGTGGATTGGGAAGATATTCCCCTGACGGCGGACTGGTGGGAAGAGATTAAAGCTGGAATTGAAGCCGCCAATACGTTTCTCTTTGTCATCAGTCCTGACTCGGTAGCTTCAAAGGTTTGCAATTGGGAAGTAGATCATGCAGCAGCCAATAGCAAACGGATTGTACCGATTGTTCGACGAGATAGATTTGACTCTGTTGAAATCCATCGGGCTCTGAGTAAGCATCACTGGCTCTTCTTTCGGGAGCAGGATGACTTTGAATCGACCTTTTCCGCTTTAGTGAACGCGCTGAATACCGATTTAGCCTATGTAAAAGCTCATACCCGGATGCTAGTCAGGTCTCTGGAGTGGGAGAAAAAACAACGCAGAGATGACCTACTATTGAGGGGACAAGATCTCACCGAGGCAGAAGAGTGGTTAGATGCTGCTTTGCGGTCTAACCAAGAACCCTTACCAACAGAACAGCAAAAAACCTACATTCATAAAAGCCGTGAGGTAGAGGAAGCTAATCAGCGGTTAACGGCAGCCGGAGAGAAGGCAAAACGTCTTGTCAAAATTGGCGCTGGAATTCTGGCGGGTACTGTTGTAATTGCCGCCATAATTGGCATTATTACTCAACGCAATGTGGTGCGCACTCGTCAACTGGCTCAGCTCGAACAAGACGGTGTCAACGCCCTGCGACAGTTTGAGTATCAGGAAATCAAAGCACTGCTGCAGGCCATGCACGCAACAGAAGATTTGAAACAATTGATGGGGGGCGGCGACAAGCCGCTACAGCACTATGCGCCCCACAGCCCTCCCTGGGTTTTGCAACAAATTCTGGACAACATTCGTCAGACAAATGAATTTTCAAATAACCCAGATGATTCTCCTGACCGAGGGGGCACATACGTCACACTTAGCCCTGATGGAAAAATTTTGGCGATTGCTGCAAGTGATGGCGCAGTCAGCCTAAAAACGCTACAAGGCAATAATGTCGCCACTCTTCATGGCCATTATGAAAGGGTATACCAAACAGAGTTTAGTCCTGATGGTCAACAGATCGCTACCGCATCTAGAGACGGGACAGTCCGACTTTGGAATCGAAATGGCGCCTTGATTAAGGTGTTGGAGCATCCTTCTCAGAGGGCAATCGGTAGAGCTAGATATAGCCGCAACGGTCAATATTTAGCGGTATCTGCTTGGGGAAATAAAGAAATTGTATTGTTTGACGCCAAAGGAGATCTAATCAGCTCTATTATCAGCAATCCAGTCTATGACATTGCCTTTAGTCCAGATAGCCAAACATTAGTGAGTATTTCCTATGATGGCGCTATTCAGTTTTGGAATTTACAGGGACAAGAAATCGCTACGCTTAAGGGACATACAAGTCCGGTTACGAGCGTTGAATTTAGCCCTGATGGCAATTATCTATTGACAGGAGCAGGGGATGCAACAGCTCGGATTTGGGATCTACAAACTAAAGAATCTGTCGTTATCCCTGATCTGCAAGGATGGGTAAATGCAGTAGATTTTCATCCTGACGGCCATCAAGTCGCCATTGCATCTTCTGGCGGTATTGTCCAAATCTGGGATATTCAAGGAAATCTGATATATAACTTTCCCGGTCACTCAGGTTCACCCGAAAGTGTTAGTTTTAGTCCAGACGGCGACACGCTGGTCACATCTGCCGATGATGGCGACATTCGAGTTTGGTCGCTCAGGGGTAAGGAAATAGCCGGTTTAGATGGCCATAATGCAGGAATTTGGAATGCCGCCTTTAGCCCTGATGGCGCTCACATAGCAACCGCGTCCGTTGATGGCGCGACTCGAATTTGGGATTTAACTGGCGAAGAAGTTGGTCGCCTAGAACTACCTGACCGATCTTTCAATAATGTTGTGTATAGCCCTGATGGAAACTTAATTGTTACATCAACACATCAGAGCGATATTCAACTCTGGGATTTAGAAGGTAATCTGATCGACAGCTTTGAACAACACACTAAGAGAATACTGGGGCTTGATTTCAGCCCTGATGGGCGACATATTGTCAGTGGCTCTGACGACAACACGGCTAAACTTTGGGACCTGGACGGGAATCTGTTGACAATTGTTAAGCACGATCACTGGATTCGGGATGTTGCCTTTAGTCCTGATGGCCAGTCTTTCGCCACTGCTTCAGAAGACGATTTCGCTCACCTTTGGGATTTGGATGGCAATTTGCTGGCTGAATTTGAGGGTCACGCCGATGGCGTCGATGGTGTCAGTTTTAGCCCCGACGGAACGCAACTCGTCACCTCTTCAGATGACAGCACCGTTAAACTTTGGGATTTGCAAGGAAATCTAATTCACTCGTTCCAAAAGCATCATGGTCGAGTCTGGACGGTGGAATTTAGCCCTGATGGAGAATCAATCGCCACTGGCGCTTCAGATGGCTATGCCCGCCTTTGGGATTTGGAGGGTAACCCTATTGGGGAGTTCAAAGGTCATGAAGAAATGATCTCAAGCGTAAACTTCAGCCCTGATGGCCAGTACTTGGTGACAACGTCTTTGGACGGTACAGCTAAAGTCTGGCGAGTTGCTCAAACCCTGGATGATCTTTTGCATCAGGGCTGTGAATGGTTAGAA
>JAKSDM010001065.1 GCA_022360135.1 Pseudanabaenales cyanobacterium
GGCGGGAGGAGTTTGACCGGGCAAGACAACGTTCATAATAGCAGTCTTAGGGTCTTTGACTGCTTGGTGGGCGAGCACTAGCGGCGAGATGCCCATCATGGCGTAGATGCGTTGTTCATCAGGGGTCATTTCAACTGAAATCACTTCTGGCGGCTCCACAGGCTTCTTTTCTTGACGCCCATTCCGACTGCGTCCTACCTTAGGAACAACTGTCGCCTCAGCTTCTTCGGCTACTCTGTGATCAGGCGTCTCTGTGAGATTGGCCACTCTCTCTAACTCTAAGCGCGCACTGTTCCGAAGCGCAGGGCTATCACTGGCTCGACGACGGCGATGACGACTTCTGCCCTTTGCCCCGCTGCGTTCTTGGTAATTAGGATGGTTGAGCAAGTCCAGCTCTTGTAAATCTTGATGAGGTTCTAAATCGTCATGACATCTCTCGGGGATAGCGGTAGGCAAGGATGAGGGGTAAGAAGGCGTCGGCAACCCATAGTCTCGACTGGGCTCAAGCGATTCTTGAGCGGTTGGCTCGGATTCGCCTGGTAAATGCACCAAGTGGCCTAACCCGCCACAGGTAGAGCAAGGACGTCCAAAGAGTTCATAAATATTCTGTCCTTGGCGTTTTCGGGTTAACTCCACCAGACCCAATTCAGACAGTTGGGAAATTTGAGGTCTGGCTTTGTCGGCTTTAAGTGCTTTGCTAAAATGTTCTAACACTTGGAGTTGATCTCGGCGAGAGTCCATGTCGATAAAGTCGACAATAATCACCCCAGCAATGTTACGCAATCTAAGTTGACGAGCAATCTCGGTAGCGGCTTCACAGTTAGTCCACAACACGGTCTCACGGGCGGTTGCGGAGCGAGTGAAAGACCCCGAGTTGACATCTATAACGGTTAGAGCCTCAGTTGGCTCAATGATGATATAGCCTCCAGAGGGCAAATCGACCCTGGGTTTCAGGGCTTCGCGAATAGCTGCATTGACTCGGAAGTATTCCAAAATTGAAATGCGATCGCGGTGATGATCAATCAGCACCCCTTGCGGCGATTTCCCCCCACTCCAGCTAGCTAGGTGTTGCTTAACCCGCTTTAAGCCAGTGTGAGAATCTGTAACAATGCGGTTTACATCGGCGCTGTAGACATCCCGGAGGACTCGCTGGATGAAGTCATCATCCCGATTCAAAAGGGCGGGGGCTCGGGTAGAAACCGCCTCCTGCTGGATATTCTCCCACTGCCTTTGAAGCGCCTCTAAATCTTCAATGATGGCCTCTTCTGGGACACTCTCCGCCTCAGTACGAACCAATAGACCCATCCCAGGCGGTTTAACCAAGATCGCCAGCGCCCTAAGCCGGTGACGTTCATTCTCATTGCGAATCCGACGGGACAGATTGACGCCTCGCCCAAAAGGCATCAGCACCAGATAGCGCCCTGGTAGAGTAATGTTACCCGTGAGTCGCGGTCCCTTATTACCCGTCGGCTCCTTCATGATCTGAACTAGCACTTTTTGCTGAGGCGCCACCAGTTCAGTAATTGAGCCTGCTGAACGTTTCAGACGCAGGGGCCCTAGATCAGTCACATGCATAAAACCGTTGCGCTCGCTGTCGCCAATATTGACAAACGCCGCATCAATCCCAGGTAAGACATTTTCAACCGTTCCGAGGTATATATCCCCAACCTGATGACTGCCGGTTGCAACGATTAACTCTTGAATTTGATCTTCTGAGAACACAGCAGCAATCCGATGCTGCTCAGCAATAATGATCTGCTTTGGCATTCAATTTCCTCAAAAACTCTCACCAGTCGTAGCACTACGCCCACCTGTGCAGCGATTCTGCTGGTGTTAAGCACAAACCGAAAAAATCTAAATTAATGACGCGCAGGAGACCTATAGTTGATATCCTACGCATTGGAGCGATAGCAAGCCATAAACCCTTAGGAAGCTGAACGTAATCGTTAACGATTCAGCTAAACGTCAGACAAATGTGTAAGAGAGTACTGTTGTGCTAGATTTCAACCTTAGATTTTTGCCAAGACCTTGCCGAAATTGAACAAAAATACTGACAGAAGCTTTGAAGAATTCAGTACCCACTCATCAAAGATATCCAGAAACTAACTTGCAATCCCTATAAAATTTAGGTTGCGATGTTCTTCCTAGAAATATCTACTGACTGAATCGCCAGTAACCTATTCCATTAGCA
>JAKSDM010000725.1 GCA_022360135.1 Pseudanabaenales cyanobacterium
ACCTGCAACAGCTTAATTACACCCTAGCGCTGAGTTCCTTTGGGTCAGGCAAATTTAAAGAGTAGCCCAGATTATCGCAGTCTTGGATTTGCCCTATTAGGATATGATCGCGTTTCATAAAAATTCCTAAGGGTTAAGAGAGCAAGCGTTTTTTGCACAACATCATGGGCGGAATCGCCCACAACTTTCAGCCATCCTACTGATGCAATACGCCGTATTGCCTTATATGTATTATTCCCTATAGATCGCCGCTAATCGGCTTTACAGATAGTCGCCTGCTCGGATAGGCGCGTAGCGAGATGGATACTCAGGATTCTGAGAGGTTGACAGGCAGCTCAGTATCACATCCAGATTGGGATTGTAGAACGGAGCGGCCGAGTATCGCGATCGTCGCATTGCATCCCCGATAGAGTTACCAACGCGATGCGGGGTCGAGCGCAGTTTGTCATTTGTCCACCGCTGCATTGCATTCCCCACATTCACCACTACTGGGCTAAACACTACACATATTGAAATAACTAGCCTGAGAAAGCACTGCAGGTGGTATTTTTCAAATGGTTAGTCTAATTCTGAGGCATAGCGCAGTTTTGGACTATTTCTTACAGAGGGTTTGAGTATGATTGTCTGATATCTTAATTCAATGTTTTTTTTCAGATATTCTGATTGGTAGTAATTGATTCAAATTTCAAGGGTGTTGCCAGTGAATTTACGCGGCATCTATCTGGCTCTCGGCTCCCATCCCTGCCAAATCTTAATCCCATCTACTAATTAGGATTCGTTATCTTATGTCACAACAGCTTAAACAAATCACCGAACATCAATGCATCCATGCACCGACTAAGTACGATGACCTTAAAGCGCTTTTCTTAAATTGCACACTCAACAGAACGCCTGTGCTGTCCCATACCGAAGGGGTAATTAAGATTGCTAAAACGGTGTTTGAAGCCAATGGCGTACAAACCAAAGTCATTCGACCCGTTGATTACGATATTCCGGCTGGTCTTGGCCTCGATATGTCAAAAACCCCCGAATGGGAGAAAGATGATTGGCCGCAGATTCAAAAGGAAGTGGATGCGACCGATATTTTGGTCCTCTGTACTTCGGTATGGCTAGGCGAAAAAAGCTCTGTATGTAATCGGGTGCTTGAGCGCATGTATGGCTATACCCACCTATTTAATGAAAAAGGTCAGTATCGAGACTATGGCAAAGTTGGCGCAACCCTAATCACGGGCAACGAAGATGGCGTGAAACACTGCGCCATGAATATTTTGTTTTCCCTTTCTCACATTGGCTATACAATTCCGCCTCAGGCAGATGCTGGCTGGCTGGGTGAAGTAGGACCGGGTCCCTCTTACCTGGACCCTGGTTCGGGAGGTCCTGAAAACGATTTTACCAACAGGAACACTACCTTTTTAACCTGGAACTGTATGCATCTGGCCCGGATGCTAAAAGACAATGGCGGCATCCCTGCCCATGGTAATCAACCGGATGTTTGGGATGCAGGCTGTAAAACAGATTTCAACAATCCAGAACATAAGCGGTAAGCCGTCAATTATTTATATTGAGCTAAGGAAGACGTATTTCCAGGTTCTCTCTGGGAGCCAGAGAGAACCTAAGTCAATAGGCTAGATCAGTTCAGGATCAGCCATCACCTCTACAATTGCGGGACCGTCATAAGTCAACGCTTCAGAAATGGCTTGATCCAGTTCCGCCTTTTGGGTGACCCGCACGCCAAAACCGCCACAGATTTCCGCGTACTTAGAAAAATCAGGATTATGCAATGAGGTTTGCCAAACATCCCATTCCCCCGCCCGCTGCTCCTTGCTAATTTTGCCCAATTGGTCATTATTCAGCAGAATGTGGGTGATGTTCATCTCATATTTCACGGCGGTGTTGAAGTCCGCCAAGTACTGGCCAAAGCCGCCATCACCCGATACAGAAACGATCGGGCGTTCGTGACCGACTGCGGCCCAAGCGCCCATCGCCCCCGGGAAGCCAAAGCCAATCGATCCCAGATACCCAGACATCAATACCGACTGAGCCTGACATTCGAAATAGCGGCCAAATGAGTAGGTATTGTTGCCGACATCTACGGAAATAACGGCATTGGCTGGGATCTGCCGAGTCATTGCGGCGAAGATAGAGGCTGAATTCACTCCCTGCCCGCGATCGTCCTGTTCACGTCTGAGTTTCTCTTCGCGCCAAATCCGCCATCGCTCCGCCACTTGAGGACGTTGATCGGCGGTCTCTACTTTGCCTGCTAATGCGGCCTTGAGTTGGGGCGCCACAATGCTAATTTCGCCCCAGACCGGGACAGTTACCGCATGGAACTTACCCAAGGCCATCGGGTCAAAGTCTACTTGAATAATGGGTTTGTAGGGTGAAATTCCAGTGTGATTGGAAAAGGAGGCGCCGAACACCAGCAGCAAATCAGATTCATTCATGAACCAACTGGCGATTGGTGTGCCGCTTCGACCTAAGACGCCACAGCCCAGCGGATGGTGATCTGAGATCAACCCCTTCCCCTTGAACGTGGTCATTACTGGCGCATTCAAAACTTCCGCCAGTTCGATAATGGCGGGCATATTAAACCGCGCCCCGTGGCCAACAATAATAACAGGCTTTTTCGCTTGCCGCAGGTGTTTGACCGCTTGGTCGAGGGCCTCAGGAGGGGGCGCAATCTGGAGCGGCGATACCCGTCCTTCTGGGCTGGATGCCTTAGCGTTCTCTGCAGCCGGCAGCGTCTGCACCTCATCAGGAAAAATTAAATGGGCCACATCCCTCTGAATCAGAGCATGCTTGAGGGCTTGGGTCATTAATTCCGCATGCTTACTGCCACTGAGTACGGTTTGGCTCCAAGTCGCTACGCCGCTGAAGGCGGCAGACAGATCGCATTCCTGGAAATTGCCGGTCCCTAAGACTTGGGTATTGACCTGTCCGGTCAGGGCCAGAATGGGCGCCCGGTCTACCTTGGCGTCCCACATCCCAGTCAGCAGATTAGTCGCGCCGGGTCCAGCAATGGTGAGGCAAGCAGCAGGGCGCCCAGTCAACTTGGCAAAGGCAGACGCAGCAAAAGCCCCGGCCCCCTCATGACGAATGCCAATAAACTTGAGTTTGCCCTGTTCCTCTTGACGGCGCAGGGCGTCCGCCAACCCTAGGTTGGAGTGACCCACCATGCCAAACACATGGGTAACTCCCCAGTTCACCAGGGTCTCCGCCATCACATCGGTGACAGTCCTAACGTGAGACTTTTCAACTGCTAGGGCGACATAAACCCCATTTTCCCGTACTGCCACCGGAAAGGTCGCTAGGGCGTCATCCACCTCTAAATTACCCGGCGGCTTGCCGGTTAACGGACAGTAATCCCAACCATGCCAGGGACAGCGCAACAGTCCATTTTCAATCGCGCCTTCCCCTAAAGGCCCCCCCTGGTGAGGGCAGCGATTATCCAGCGCCCCATATTGTCCCTGATAATGGGTCATTGCCAGACTCTTGTGACCAGCCGTTACTGTCTTGACCCGACCCTCCGGCAATTCATCCAGGTCAAGTACACGGAACCATTGCGTCGTCATTTTCAAGCGGCCTCTCCTCTCAAGTTTTGATTTCTTTCCAGTCAGTAGAGATATCCGGAAGGCTGCTCTCGATCGGGGGGGGTTAGTAAAGAGATTCAAGAGAAATTGCAGCGTAATTTCTGGATATGTCTAGCACTTTCATTGTCAGACGGAGAATGCGAATCAGAGCCTAACTTAAGGATGTGTTCAATTTAAAAGTGTTGGAGTTCTCTCTTTTAGTCCCAATAGTCAAATCCTTGTTAGTTGTGGTCAAGACCACCGATCAAGCTCTGGTAGGCGGCAATGGATCAATGCTTCGAAGCCTTAGGTTGGTCATGTTTGAAAAGTAACTGTTGTCGCTTCAGCTGTTTCAAAACTTAACATCTAGATGCAACTTTGGATTCAGTGATTTCCCTCACAAAACAATATAATTTAGATCACCTATATCCCCCTATTAGCGTCACAAGTACTGAAGAACCGCATCGGTATACTGAAGCTGTACTGAGTCATCGTTATTAACTATTAACTACAGACCAGTAGCATTCAGGGCTGATGCATCTACTTATTTGGTAGCCAAAATATTTTTTGGATAAAGACTTCAAACGGGATGGAATCACCACCAAAGACTATAGGAAGTCAACAGTCACACTAGTAGGAATCGATTAGTGTGATTAGGCAGAAGTCAGCAGAGACTATAGTAGCTGACTGTTCATCTAACGAGTAACACAGATACAGGGTCGAATCTCAAAGAGTAAGGAAGTAGGTCTCCAAGTCAGTTCAACGATGTGTTGAACTGTAGACGATCTTATCGATCTGCGCTTGATTCATAATCAGAACTAAACCCATCAAGTTTAATCGTTCTGATGGGTGATATGGCTTAATAAGCCTCTAGGATGCCTCTGAAAGAAAGAGCTGACACAAATCCTCATTCAGAGTACTGTAAAAGTACCTAACCATGGTTAAAACTTGGCAGTCTATTACTCTATCTTAGAGATATTCAGGGATTTCTAAATAGAGAATCCCTCAATCAAAATTGCAGTGCAATAATGCATAGTTTACTGAATTGTCTTAGATCAGGGTTGCAAACATTCAGCTAATTAGCTGATATTCAAATACTGTTGAAGCTGATCCGATCACTCATCCGGAAAAGTGTTAATCCTTTGAGTATTGAGTCAGCAGATCTGAATATGCAGAGCCAAACGGTCACAGTGGCATGCTTATTAGCATCTACCCAAATCGCCTGGAGATTCACTCCAAAATGTCGTTAGTGCAACCCCAGTCAAAAAATAAATCTTCTATAGATCAGTTTTCATTCAATATCAGATTGACTCTAAGCATAACCTTTATATCTTTCCTGATTGCATTCACTCTAACAGGAATATTTCATTATTTAAATGAAAAAGATAGAGCAACATTTAACTTCTTTGCTGTAACACTAGGTATAAGTATTACCGGTACAAGTGCATTTCATGCCTATAGAAATATCAAGCAAAGTCTCGAAAATCAAGCATTAGATAGAAAATTGAGTTCAGAAAATCAACTCATAGATAGGACTCTCTTATATATTACTCGTTGGAATGACCCGCAATATCTAGCCATCCAGAAGACTGCAAATGATATATATCATGAGCTTCATAGCAAACCAGTTAATGAGCAGGCAAAATTTTTAATCGATTATTTAGAGCAAAATCCTGACAAAAGGAAAGATATTACAAATGCCTTAAACTTCCCAGAGGAAATGGCAATTTATTCCCAATAAAAGATAATTAAAAAGGGGATTATATATAGTTTTTATCGAATTATCGTAATAACTTGCCGTGAAAAAATCAGTCAATAGGCTGAAACTTAATGAGACTGTTTAAGCTGATCAATCACTCACCCAGAAATGGATTAATCCTTTGAGTGTTGAGTCAGAAAATTTGAATGCGCAGAGCTAAATAGTCAACAGAGCTATGCTCATTCGCATCTACCCAAGTCACCTGGAGATTTACTTCAAAATGTCTTTAGTGCAGCCCCGGTCAGAAAATAAATCTAATGTAGATCAATTTTCATTCAACATAAGATTTACTCTAAGCATTACCTTTATATCTTTCCTGTCCGCATTGATTATATCAGGAATTTATCATACTTTAAATTCCAAAAATAGAGCAACATTTAATTTTTTTGCCGCCACATTAGGTATAAGTATTGCAGGTACAAGTGGATTCCATGCCTATAGAAAAATTAAGCAAAGTTTCAAAATCAAGCATCAGATAGAATGTCAAGTTCAGAAAATCAACTGATAGATAGGACTCTCATATACATTACGCGTTGGAATAACCCTCAATTTCTAGCCATTCAGAAAACTGCAAATGATATATATCATAGGATTCATAGCCAGCCAGTTAATCAACAGGCAAAATTTCTCATAGATTACTTAGAGCAAAATCCTGACAAAAGGCAAAATATTACAAATGCCTTAAACTTCCTAGAGGAAATGGCGATCTGTTCTCAAAAAGGGATAATTAAAGAGGATCTTATATACAGTTTCTACAGAAGCATTGTGATAACTTACTATGAAACCTTCTCTGTTTATATAGAACAAAGACGCAAAGAAAGAAACAATCCAAATTTGTACAGATGCCTAGCAGATCTGTGTGAAAAATGGGAAAAGGTTTGAGAAATAAAGTGGCAAGGATTCGAAACTCTGGAAAGAGTTTACCTTTAAAGCAGATCCTTGAGGCTAGTAGCTTCCTCTAAAAGCAGATATTTCAGAAATTCTATATCAAGGCTATTTCGTTATGCGTTATGAGTCTCCTGGAATGCTTAATATAGGCATAATTGATGTCCTTGACCTGTTTCTAGGAAGTCATAAAAATACTTTAACTCTTTCGTTCCCGGCACTGGTTCAGACTTATAAAGAACTGAAATCCTTGAATACAAAGGCTCACAACGTTTGGGTCGCCAGAAAAAGGGGAGTGATCAGGATTTTGTGAATCGAACCTTTAAAAGCCTTGCAGCTTCTAGCTTTAGAAAAATATCTACACAAAAACTTGAGCAATCTTGTTTTTAGTGTCTACCCAAATCATCTGAAGATTCACTTAAAAATGTCTTTAGTGCAACCCCAGCCAAAAAATAAATCTGCTATAGACATGTTTTCATTCAACACCAGAACGACCCTAAGCATCACCTTTATATCTTTACTGATCGCATGCAGCCTAACAGTAATATTTCATTTTATAAATGAGAAATATAAAGCAACATTTATTTGTTTTTCTACAACACTGGGTGTAGGTATTGTAGGTACAAGCGCATTATATGCTTATAGCGATATCAGACTTAGTATCGAGAATCAAGCATCAGACAGAAAATCGAGTCTAGAGGATCAACTGACAAAGAGAGCTCTCGATTATATTAAGCTTTGGAATGACCCTCAATATCTAAACAGTAACAAAACTGCAATTGATATATATCATCAACTTCATAGTAAACCAGCCAGTCAAAAGGCGAAATTTGCAATAAATCTTTTAGAGCAAAATCCTGACAAAAGGCAAGAGATTACAAACGCCTTAAACTTCTTAAACGAGATAGCAATTTGTTGTCAAGAAAAGATAGTTGAAGAAGAGCTTATATACAATTACTACAGAACTACTATGATAACTTATTGCGATACATTTTCTACTTATATAGGGCAAACACGTAAAGAAATAAATGACCAAGATTTGTATAGACCACTAACAAACTTATGTGAGGAATGGGAGAAGCGAGAGAAGTGAGAGCAACAAATTATTATGGATTCTCTATTCTTTCAAAGGATACTCCTGACAGAATCATTGAGGGTCTCTTAGGGAATGTTTGAAAAGCTATTAGGGGCAAATTTTATGCCAATCGCCTCACCATAATCTGAATCATGGCAAGGTCGATAAACATCTCTGATGTTTCCGTCAATAACTTATAGTCTCCGACCAATCATCGACACCCCATCAGTCAACCGAAGGTACTTTCCATGACCCAGCAGCCACCTCAAAAACCAACGTTTGAGGAACGCCTGACGGATGCTGCACTCAAAATCACTGTTATAGGTAGCGGCGCTTATGCGCTCTATAATCTTTTTTTAGAAGATCTACCCAAGGCCACAATCGCTGGCCTAGTTTCCTTCGGTTCTGGCTTAATGACCAGCTTTGGTCATGGATTGATGGCTACGCTGGGCGATCGTATGAAACAACGGGGTGAAGCCTCTGGAAAAATAATTGATCAAGCTATCGACAACACCGTTGAAAAAACGCTTACCCGGCTGACAGGATTTCATCAGCAATACCTGGAAGCACTCAAAATCCACTGCCATAATCTCAAGGTCGAAGGCTACAAAGGCCGTCTTCCACGCCTTGTCCTGGAAGAAGTGTATGTGCCTCTGCGAATTAACCCAGGAAAGAAGCGAAACAACCCTTTACAGATACCCAGCTTGAAGATTTGGGACTTGCTACCCAAAGTCAATCATCCCGATAAAACCTTTATTGAACGCCTTATCGCCGTCATTGCAGATCCGGGTTATGGCAAAACCACTCTGCTGCGTTTCCTTACCCTCAGTTTTTCCAACCAGACCTACACCGAACATGGCGCGAAGGAACTGATCCCGATTCTGCTATTGTTTCGAGACTTTTATCCGCGAATTCAGTCAAGAATACAGCCCTCCCTCCCTCAGTTGATAGTGGAGCAGGTACAACAGTTGCCCCGATGCTCAGCTCTCCGCACGTCTGAGCCCTGGGTTAGAAACCAGATGATGCAAGGAAAATGTCTAGTAATGATGGATGGGTTGGATGAAGTGCCTGAATCCCAGCGCGAAACTGTGAGCCAGTGGGCCAACTGGCAAATGCAAAACTACCCCTCTCAATTTATTCTGACTTCACGTCCCCATGGATACGACAGCAGCTTGTTTGAAGGGGTACAGCGCATTGACATTCTAGATTTCAACAACGATCAGAAGCGAACCTTTATTAACCAATGGTATCGATTCATCACCTGGGAACTCACCTGGAAACCTCACTGGGAGGAAAGTCAATATGCTCCCAACCCACAAAAACGCCTTTCGCGGGAGCAGGTAGAAGCCGAAAGCAACGCCGAAGCTGAAAAAGCTGCCGTCGATCTCAGTCGTCAACTCTTTGCCGAACAAAGCCTGACGGCTCTGGCAAAAAACCCATTACTCATCACTATCATTGCCACCACTCACGAAGCCAGCGAAAAGTTGCCAACGCGCCGGGTCTATCTCTACAAAGAAATCTTTAAGCTATTGCTTGAATATCGTCCCAATCGTCGTGATACACGCCTCACCATCCCTAGTGCAGAAGATAATCAACTGATTTTGCAACGCTTGGCAGTAGAACTGACCGAGGCTGGAATCACTCAATTTTCAGCCCATCAAGGAGCAGAATGGATTAAAGACCGCTTGGCAGAAGTCCACCCCAAAAACTCTCTGACTCCCAAGAAATTTTTGCGGGAAATTCAGCAGGTTTCAGGTTTGCTAGCTGGAGGAGAGGGCAATTTGTATGAGTTCACCCACAAGACGTTCCAGGAATATTTGACAGCAGTGGAACTGGGTGAGAGCAAATGGGGACTTCGTAAGGTGATGGAGCAGTTTGACAACGAGGATTGGAGAGAGGTTGTCTACTTCTTTGCCACCCTTACAGATCCAACTCCATTTATTAATGCTGTCCTTCAAGAGCCGACCAATAGCTACACACGGGGATTGGCGCAACGGTTGGCCAACGAAAGCGCACGGGTGGATGAAAACCTGAAAAAACAATTGCTCAATACCCTTCAGCAGCAAGAGCCGGAATCGGCGAAGGTACGATTAGAGCAGCGGTTTCGGAATCTGGAGCCGCTGAGTGAAATAACGGCGATTTCAGATTGTATTACCTGGGGCGAGTATATGCTTTTCATAGAAGCCCAGAACAGCAAGGCGTTTCATTCTTGCGCGGAACCAATCATGACAGAATTTTCCTATTGGAATAATCCGGTAGATGGAATTATTACTTGGGAGGATGCGCGGTGGTTTTGTGCTTGGTTGTCTACCCAAACAAATTTTGCCCCCGATGAAGGGGTGTATGATTACTATCTGCCTACCCTGAAGGAATTAGAGGCGATCTCTGGCAGTGGGCAAATCTCGGATAGCTCCCTTCTGGCGCCTCAGTTTGAAAGAGGCTCTGGCTCTTCTTCCCTCTACTTCAAGGAGAGCGCATGGGGAGATTTGGCGCCCTGGACAACTGACCCGACTCGACTGGGCAATGCATTACGTGTAGTGCGGCAGCAAATTCCTGAGCGCTACAACAGCCTGATGAATTATTTAGCAAACGGACAGTGGAAAGAAGCTAACCAGGAAACTGACAAACAAATGCTCGAAGCTGTGGGCAAAGAAGCTGTGGAGCGAGGCTACCTGAAACTGGAAGAGATTCGTAACTTACCATGCGATGACCTAAATCTTATCGACCAACTATGGGTAAAATTTAGTGGTGGCAAGTTTGGCTTCAGTGTACAAAAGCAAATTTGGGTGGGTGTCGGTGGCAAGCTAGATTTTGGTAAGGACTATCAGGCCGCCCAAGAAGCCTACCAAAAAATGAGTGCTCAAAATGGATGGAGAGTAAATAATACCTATATCTCAAAAGTAGCATTTGACATCTCCTTAACAAAAGGACACCTCCCTTTGTGGTGTGAAAGTATATGGGTTGAAGGGGTTAGCGTTCTCTTCTCTCGGATAGTGAAATGTAGCAGATAAAGACTTCAGTCTTCAGTTCGACCCAAAAGTTTTCGTTCTGAGCCTATTCAAGCTCAAAAGTATGTCTTCCGAGCATCTACGACCTAGCGTCAGAAACCACGACTTATCCATAAATTGGCTTGGTTTTAGTAATATAAATTTCGATTGTTGAGGCTGAAAAGCTTATGAATTAAGGCTTATTGCCACCTTGATTGCTGATTGTATCGTCTCCAATAGGTTTAAACTGTCCGATCTTCAGCCAACAATGGGAAAGTCTTAATCACAAATTTATTTTTCCTCAACTTTGACGCTCGTTCCTTGATTTTTTCGCCACTCAGCTCAGATCATTTCTACTCCCCTTGATGAACAGGTGTCCTGGGATAGACTATTTCAGGGTAGCGAAAACTCCAAAACAAATAGGACCGGATACGATGGGTAAATTGTTTAACTAAGCGGGCATCATGAAAAGGATATCCGGCGCGCCATCCCGACTTAGCCATTGCCGACAACACCCCAAAGGCGAGTTAATAAGAGCTTAATGGAAAAATGTTGAAACAGTTCGCCAAAATGCTCTCCTTTGGGGTTTGTACTTTTAAGCTGTGGCAGTGATTATCTTCGACTTTGATGGCACGATCGCAGACACCCTGGCTGCGATCGCAGATATTACCAACCGTCTAGCCCCCCTATTCGGCTACCGTCCGGCTGACCCAGAAAAGCTGAAATCTTTCCAGAATTTAAGCACTCAGCAGTTGCTGAAACAATCAGAAATATCTGTCTTTAAAATTCCCTTCCTCCTCAGGCGAGTTAAATCAGAACTTCGCCGAGAAATTCAGCAGCTCAATTTGATTCCTGGGGTAGGAGAGGTCTTAAACGCCTTGGCGGCCGAAGAGCATACCTTAGGGATTGTCACCTCTAATTCGGCTGAAAATGTTCATCTCTTCTTAAAAAAGCACAATTTAGCAGAGCTTTTCAGCTTTATCCACACGGGGGCAACCCTATTGGGTAAAAGTAAAGTTCTGAAGCGAATCTTACGTCGGCATAAGCTCAATGCCGATCAAGTGCTATATGTGGGTGACGAAACCCGAGATATCGAAGCTGCCCAGAAAATCTCAATTAGAGTCGTTGCGGTGAGTTGGGGATTCAATTCTCGCCAAGCGCTGATCAGCAAAAAACCCGACTTCCTGATCGACCAACCCAACCAGTTAGTGCAAATTGTCACTCAACTGGAAGGCGCCCAGTGTTCTAGATAGGGATGCTTGTCTAGGATACAGCTAGGTAGGGATTTCACCCTGATAGGAGGATTCTACAAAAGTTACCGATACACCTATAGAGACGTGAAATTTCACGTCTCTACAATGCCCGTTTCTACCAATATGGGTTGGTTGAAATACTTTGCCGCCAGAGCAAGAAAACCGGCTCTATCTCTCTAAATACGCCTGACTTACTCGGTAAGCCATCATCCAACAAAGACAAGTGCAGAGGAAAACACTCCCGGCACAGATCATCAGTGAGAGGCCGTGGGTGTCAAATACGCTATAACTCATCGCTCATCCTATCCTTAAGTCAATGTACTCCTTTTCTACATTGCCCATTTAGCGGCTGTTTGGCTCCCTCCAACAGTGAAGAAGCAATAAAATGGGAGCAAAGTTTTTTGTAGAAAACAAAATGTTCCTAAAGCAACTCTCATTCAGCAGCTCTTATTTAGATAAGAGAGATGGGGAGATGGGAAGATGGGGAAACATAACACCAAACTTTGATCTTTGTACTCCCTAGTGCAGGGTCGGATTAGCGATTAGTATTTTTATTTTTTATGCCTGGACTAGTTGGATTTGTGGGGGGTCATGATTGGAGGAATTGCGCTGCTATTTTAGGGGCAATGCAGCAAGCGATTACCCACCGTGTGTTTTACGTCACTGATGAATTATTTGGACACAACACGCTTTGGGCGACGAGATCGAGTTCGAGTCAACAACAACCAGACCCCCAACCCGTGCGAGCCAATTCCTCCTATCTGTGGCTCGATGGGGAGTTATATAACCGCGAAGAGTGCCCCATTGCACCCGATGGTCGGCGAGCAGGGCCTGAACTAGCGACTGACCCACAGTGGCTGCTCGCAGCTTACGAGCACCATCGTGAATCCGATCAGCCTTGGCGATTTTTACATCCCCTGGATGGTCAATTCCATGCGGTTCTCTACGATGCCAGATCACGTCAAGTGCATTTAATCAGCGATCGTTACGGGGTGCGGCCCTTGCACTGGACCCGCTGGCGAGGAACACTCGTTTGGGTCTCAGAAATCAAGGCGCTGCTAGCCCTACCCGGCTACCAACCTAAACTTGATCGGGAAACGATTGAGGACTTTCTTGGGATTCGCTATCTGCTGGGCGATCGCAGTTGGTTTGAGGGAGTAGAACGTCTGCCCGCCGCTACTGTTTTGAGCTGGAATGAAGATAGCGCAACACTGCAAACCCAGCGCTACTGGTCTTGGGACGATGTGCCCCAATATGACGTCTTCCCTGACCGCCGGGAAATTGTGGACAAGCTCGGACAGCTATTTGTGAAGGCTGTTGAGCGCCGTTGTCATCCCGGCGATCGGCTGGGCCTTCCCCTCAGTGGCGGACTCGACTCCCGGGCGCTTCTAGCTGCCGTACCCACGACAGTGGATCCCCCCATAACCGTAACTTATGGTCAAGCCAACTGCGATGATTTGCGCATTGCCCAGCAAGTCGCCCGCTTAGCCCACACCCCGTTCCATTGGTTGGAGATGAACGCCGCCAATTGGCTGCCTCCACGCATTCCCTTGCTATGGCGGATGGATACGCCAGCTAGCATTATTCATGTGCAATTCAGCTCGATTGCGTCCTGGATTCGTGAGCATCGGCTTTTTGATGTTGGTTTACATGGTGAATGGGCGGATCGTTTGGCCGGCGACCAATTTTTTGCAGCTGATGATTTCGATCGATTTCTGTGTCGTCAGTTGAGTCTGGATCGCTTTGCCCGCTCGCCAGCCCATCATCAAGCGGTGCGCGATCGCGCCCATGCCTATTTCCAACGCTTGGGATCGTCTTCCTACCAGTTGGGAATGGATCATCGCTGTCGATCGTTTATTTCCAAAGATTGGCGAATCAGCATTTTAGAAGGTGTAAATCTTCGCATGCCCTGTATGGATAATCAGATTCAAGAGTTTTGGTATGCGCTTGATTACACAGGGGAGGATCTGCGTGGATTATATTATCTGATGTTGCTTGATCGTTTCCCCAACTTTTTTAAGCATGTGTCGTGGCAAAAAACTGGACGGCCTGTTTCTGAATCAGTCGTCCCCCTCGGCTGGCGCGGCAAGTTGACAACTCTACGCCGTAAAACCTGCGAAAAAATCAACCGTAAGTTGAACCAAAATCATATTGTGCGCCGGTTCCAGCGCCCTTCCCGCCGCCCAAAATCACTGCATGATTTTGGGGATTATGATGCTTGGCTACGTCAGGAGCCAGCTCGATCGCTTGTCACAGACCTTTTGAGCGCGCCTGACGCCCTTTATCCAGAGTTTTGCGATCGCGAAGTAACGCTGCAGGATTGGGACAATCACCTGAATGGACAAAACTTATTTGATCGCATTGGCACAGTATTTACGATAGAACTGTGGCTGCAGCAACTGTTCAATAGTCGATATCGGGATGGAATTGACGACCCAATCCAATCCGAGCAACTTTAACGGCTATAGATGACTGCTAGTTCTCAATCTCTAGCCCCTAAAATGAACATAGCAGTTTTATCGGCATTGACTGACTATATCCTACACCCTATACCCCACCTTATCGAGATGGGTTCAATCCATGTGGTAATTGCTATAAACAAACTGTCGATTACGATGAATGTGCAAAAACATACAGTAAACTGTTGAGTCTGTGAGACGGACTTACCGATGGCTTGTCTGCCCATTTGTTAGTTAAACACCGATACCCCGCCATGCAACCACCTATTCCGATTGGGACGGTTTTGCAAAATCGCTACCGCTTGGCCCAAGAATTGGGCCAAGGGGGGTTTGGTCGGACCTATCTGGCAGAAGACTTGGGACGGTTCAATGAAAAGTGTGTGATCAAAGAGTTTGTTCCGCTTCAAGGGGAGGAAAGTTTTTCGGAGAAAGCGACTCAGCTTTTTCAGCGAGAAGCCGCCATCCTTTACCAGATTCGGCATCCTCAGATCCTCCAATTCCGAGCCACTTTTGAACAGGATCAGCGGTTATTTTTGGTGCAAGACTACGTTGCTGGAAAGACCTATCGAGACTTACTCCATCAGCACAGATCTGAAGGAACTTTTTTCTCAGAGGCCGAGGCGCGCCAATTCCTGCAGCAAATGCTCCCTGTCCTAGCCCATATCCACGCCAAAGGAATTATTCACCGAGATATCAGCCCCGAAAATATTATTCAGCGTCAGAGCGATCGCTTACCCATATTAATTGACTTTGGGGTTGTTAAGGAGGTTGTCACCCGAATCCAGACCCCAGAAACAGGAACTCAAGCCACCTCCGTCGGCAAGCTTGGATATGCGCCCAGCGAACAAGTGCAGAGCGGACGGGCCTATCCGAATAGTGATTTATATTCCCTGGCGGTTACCGCTGTTGTGTTGCTGACTGGCAGGGATCCGCAGCAACTCTTTGATGATGTTAACCTGACCTGGAACTGGCGGCGCTATGCAAGTGTCAGCCCTAGTTTCGCTCAAGTGCTTAATCGGGCTTTGAGTTATCGACCGGGCGATCGCTACCAATCCGTCAGTGAAATGTCTCAGGCCCTTGGCGCTGCAGGACACTCATCGCCTCCAGTAACAGCGCCCACCCAACCCGGTGAGGTTAATGTCTCTGAAATGAGAACTATGGCGGCGGGTGGACGTTATGAATCGCCATCCTCGGCGACGACCCCAGTCCACAGAGCCGCTCCTCCCTTCCAAAAACAACCTGACAGCGACTCGGTTTGGGAGAATCCTTGGGCTGTCACCGCAGTCGGGGTCGGATTAGCGATCGTCTCTGGTATTGTCGGCTGGGCAGTGGTGAATGCGCTCAAAACTGAAGCGCCGGTTGGGCCTGCCCCACCCCTCGCTAGTCCAACTCCAACCCCAACGGCAACCCTACCCCCCGCCAGTCCAACCCCAACCCGCTCTCCCACCCCGACCCTGGCGCCTGCTCAACCGGTGGAATACAATCAACCACTCAATCTTAGGCCGGGAGACAGCACCTCTGTAAAAGGCAATCTCAAGGCTGGCGACACTGTCAACTATCAAATTCAAGCTGAGCAGGGACAGACCTTGAACGCAGTCTTAGCGGGTGAAGGGGTGCTCTTAACTGTGCTAGCGCCTAACGGCGACGTGGTAGACAATAGAGCTAGACGGGTTTTAGGTTGGCAGGGACCCTTGGCGGTTACCGGGCAATTTGTGGTTCAACTCAGCCCAGTGCAAGGTCTGCCGCAAAGCAACTACCGTCTCGAGCTGAGCTTGTCAGAATTGGTTGAAACCCCCCAGGAAATCGAAGCAGAACCCCCCGACACAGAATTACCAGACCCGGATGTAGACTCACCGCAGCCTGAAGCAACCTTACCAGAACCTGCGGTTCAGGTTGAAATTGAGGAACAGCGGGTGCAATTCCCAGAAGGACGGGACGGGATTCTGGTGTCTAATAGTGTTGGCCCTGGCCGAATTCGCCGCTATATTGTGAATGCCCGCCAAGGTCAGATTCTCTTTTTGCAGCTAC
>JAKSDM010000387.1 GCA_022360135.1 Pseudanabaenales cyanobacterium
AGATGAAATTCTCGATTGGTTTCATCTGATGGAGAATTTGCACAAGGTAGAAGCGACACCTGAACAACGACGGCAGGCAGAAACTCTACTGTGGGAAGGGCAAGTAGATCAAACCATAACTTTATTGTCAGCAGTCAAAACGGATGCATCGCAACGCTTTCAGGTCTATCTACAGAATCACCGAGGCCGCATTCCCAACTATCGTTATTACCAGATGGAAGGACTTCCCATCAGTTCAAGTCCTGTAGAATCTTGGATTAAGCAAATTGATGAACGTATCCAGATTACAGGCGCACGTTGGAAACCAGAAAATGTGCCTCAAATCCTAGCACTTCGGTGCACCTATTTGAATGACGGTCTTGATGACCTTTTTTCTCTCACCAAAGGATGACGTGCTCCCTGCTCATCAATCAAGATCATAATGTACTGCTTGAAGTCTGGATCACCGTCACCTTCAATCTCAATCAGCAATTTAGTCAGGCGGTCATGAAGCGCCTGTTTCTGACCTTTACTCAAGAGTCCCTTGGCTGTACGGATATTTACGAAAGGCATGGTTTTATCTCCTCTGTATACAGTATTGTTCCAATTCAATTTCAATCAAATGTGTCACCTTACGACAGTTCGTGTCGCGACTTGGAGGTGATGCACAACGGACTCCAAGACGAGTATGGGTTACTCCAGGTTGCTCTCCCGCACCAGGGGATGATGCCAACAACGTAAAGAACCCCCTTGCCAGTAAATAGCGCTCATGGGAGTTGTAATCACTTTTTGCCCAGCTTTACGAAGCGCTTGAGCTAAGTCTGGCAGCTCACTCGCCACAATCACCGTCTCCTCATCTAGCACCAGATGATTACAAGACAATTTCGACTGGGCGTCTTCAAAAGACTGGTCGATGAGTCGCCAATCTTTGAGAAAAGCGGGCAAGCCATTGACAAAGCCTTCACGACAAACGACAGCTAGCCCTGGCCGTAAAATGGACAGCACGAAATCTAAATGGAGAAAGTGCTTTGTGATAGGAATTTTATGCACCTGGTAATCCGAACCAAGTGTTGCCTGTAACCAGTCAATTCCAGCATCATTACTGGCATTTCCGCTACAGCCGACATAGATATCATGTCCGAGGACAAAGACATCTCCCCCTTCAAGAAAAGGAGTCTCATCCCAGCCTTCCTGTCCATAAGGGATAGGCGACGCCACTGGCATAGGAATAACCCTGGCGTTACTGTTTTTTAAGCGGTCGCCAATCGTGCGACGGATTGGAAACCGTTCTTTTCTGCGGCCAATCAACTTCAGTGCAGGTTCAATGAACGTGTCGCCAATCACAATCATTGCGCCGCGTGGAAAAAACTGCGTGGTAAAGTCGTCTAAGTTTGCAAGATACTGTTCTTCCTCGGCAGTAAACGGCTTCAGTTGATGAACGATGACATCGTGATCCTGGAGAATTTTGATGACGGCGTCGATCTGTTGAACCTGCTGGCGATACAGTTCAGGATCAGCTGCTTCGAGAGTTTTACCCGCATACTTCTGATAGCGAGAGATACCGGCCTTGCTGACAAAGTTGTGGACTAAGGGGGGAGAAATTTTTGGATACTTGACATAAGGATAGCCAACAACCACTTCCTTGAGCCTTCCCCATTCATGGTTAACACAAATATCACCCATAACTTTTTCCTCCTTATGAGAAATCTGGATCTGTTGTGAGTTGTCTTGCCCATGCCGACTGTTATCTCCAGTCGGCATGGGTATCGCTTTTGATCTAAAGCCGCTCAGCTTACTGTTGGGTTGAAATCAGGGTCTTCTCTTGAATTGCTAAGCGTATGTTTGCAAGATCCGCTGACAGTCGTTCAATGTCGGTCGAGAGGTTGGTCAGATTGGGAGTCTTGCCGCCGTTGGATGAAAGCGACTGAGACTGGGTGTTTGAAAATCTCGCCATTGGTTGGGTGACACGATACTCATTGGTATTGATCAGCAGGCTGAGCAAATCCGGTCGAGCGTTGTGCCCCACCGCATCGTGCAGGTGAGCCCAGTCGGCGATCGCATTCAAGTCAAGGTCAGCGTAGAGAATGCCCTCGTCATCTTTGAGGGGACCGGCCAAAAATTTGCCGCCAGGGGCAATAATGGCGGAATTGCCGCCGCCGAGCTTGATCTTGTCCTGTTGATATTCGGTCTGACAAAGCTTCTCGTAGCCTGCTTGGTCTAACGTCCCATCTGCTTTGAGGACAAAACAGTCACCCACATGGGCATGGTATCGGGAGCATAATTCAGCGGTCATCTCGAAAATGTCGTCCCAAAGCGCCATAGCGCCGCCGCCTACCCATGACGCCACATGGATCTGGGGTCGCTGGGCAATCATGGCGTGACGCATTAAGTCCATGGAGTGCTCCCAGCAGAGTAAGCCGCTGAGCCGATAATTGTCATAGTCCCAGGTTCGAATGTTGGAGCCATCCCCCAGTCCCCAATGAGCTCGCTCTGCATGGGTAGGCATGATCTTGCGATGCTTACCTAGTAGCTGGCCTCGTCGATTGATGAACACAAGGGTGTTGTAGCAAGTTTTACCGTCCCGTTCATTCACTCCCATCACCACATCAATCTCATTCGCGCGGGCCACATCGCATAGGACATCAGTGGTCTTGCTGGGGATCTCGACCCCATTGAGGAACCATTCTTTGAACAAATCCTGGTACCAAACCGGGGCTCCCAACCAAAGATGGTAAGGATAACCGGGCAAAAAAGATTCAGAGAATGCAACCAGTTCTGCGCCCTGTCCAGCCGCTTCTTCAATCAAGGACACAGCCTTCTCTAAGGTCTTTTCACGGTCGTAGAGCACTGACGCAGCTTGCACAACAGCCGCCTTGACGGTGGGAAATACATCACCCATGATTTTTCTCCTGATAAGTGAATAGTTTTGGGAGCATCATCCTGATGACGCTTACATAGCAACGGTTTGACCGTCCTACTTGAGCGTTGGTTTACTGATTCTGATGCTGTGATGGATGCGCTCATCCGCTTCGTAAACATCATGCTGATAGATATCGAAGCTGGTCGCATAAGGGTCCCTACGCCAAGGGGGCGCTCTCGATCTTTCTCCAATTCGCCAGTCTCTGCCATCTTCAAATTCTTGGCCCCAAATTCTCCAACGCAGAGTGTTTTTCATAATTTCCTTGTTGTTTATATGACTGGTCGTATTGAAATTAGCAGCCAGAATTCAGGAGCCAGAATTTTTCTCTGGGACAACGGCCTACTTTGATTTGGCTCTCCTAAGAACGCTTAAGATAATCGTTCAAGAGCCCGCTCAGTTGTCGTATTGGCTCTATTGACTGTTCCACCTGCATTCTCACCAAGGCGCCTTCATAGGCGTTGACGAGAAAGTCGGCTAGGTCTTCGGCTGGAATGTCGTCCCGAATTGAGCCCTGGGGCTGGCCTCGCTGGAGGGTGCGGAGAAACTGCTGTTTCATTCCTTGAAATCCCTCAAGCATGGCCTGCTGACATAGCTGGCTGGCGCCGCCTAATTCGGCTCCCAAATTGCCGATGATACAACCGGCTTTCACCTCCTGGTGCCGTTGCATCTCTTGTTCAAAAAACTGTTTGAGCGCGATAAGGGCGTTGTTTTCGGGGCCATTCAGATAAGCCGCCATATTTGCCAAGACCTGCTCAGAATAATGCCGAATCACCTCGGCTCCAAACTGTTCCTTGCTTTCAAAGTAGTTATAGAAGGAGCCTTTTGGAACCTTGACTTGATCGA
>JAKSDM010000346.1 GCA_022360135.1 Pseudanabaenales cyanobacterium
GCGCTGTTAAATCCCAGATAAATTCATTCGGATATCGAGTCCAATTATTGTCTGTTTTCCAAGCAATTTTAGCCCACAGCCTTTCCCAATTCTGGCCAACACTTAACCAGATCTCTCGCTGTTTGGAGAAGCCAAACTTGTCCTCAGAGTATATGGACCAGAGTGTATCAATCGTTCGCAAATCTAGACTTGGAAAATTTTCAACTTCAGTAAAATAGAGCCACTTGCGCTTCACAGCGGTCGGACCCGCCAACTCACAAAGGTTTTGGAGGGTGAGGCGATCCGCTGCTTGGTAATCTTGAGCCGCCAATAGTTGCTGGAGCTGAGCATAATTTAGTCTATTGGCGGAAGAAAGGGGGAGTAGACCCTCTGGAAAGTGCGTTTGCAGGAATGCTTGAACTTCAGGCGTCTGATTTTTCTGCAGGGTTTGGTAGGCTTTACCCTCGCTACTCGTCAAATAATTCGGGCGACTTTCTAATAAAAACGCCATCAGAGCCTTGAGGCCGACTTCACCAGCCTCTGACAAGGTTTGGATGATCTGGAGCTGCTTTTTAAGCGAATTCGATCTCAGTTGACCACTCAATGCCTCAATTTTCTGCGCCTCAATCTTGGGTTCAGAGCTGGGATCAGCCGGAGAAGTTGGGTTGGTCGCGAAACTATTCATATTGAAAAATAATCGATCAAAAGATAATCATAAATGTGACTGGGGAGACATTGTAAGAAATCAGGATTAATTTGTTCAATAAAATCTCAAACATTGACATTCTCAACCCTCTAAGCTCAATGTTAATTTGAGTTTAGCTGCAAAGGGCGCTCAACCTGAGGGGTGATGAAGATGAAGGGTTAAGAGTCATCCTCTCCTTCCGTTTGAGTCGGGGGACGATAGCCATGCTCAAAGGCGAATCGAATCAGCTGAGAGCGATTTTCCAGAGTCAGCTTACTCAAAATATTACTGAGATGGGTTTGTACCGTACGAGGACTAATGAAGAGGTGATCGCCAATCTGCTTATTGGTAAATCCTTGGATCACTTCCCAAAAAACTTTCTCTTCTGCAGGGGTTAGGGGGAGAGGGGCTGGGTTCTCACCCGGTGAAGGATCTGAGCGATGGCCAAGCTGCTTAATCAGACGATAAATTTCGATATGAATCCGATGCGATCGCTCCAATAAGCCCTCAATCTTGGCAATCAGTTCTCGGGGTTGGAAAGGTTTAACCAGATAATCATCGGCGCCCATATTGTGACCCAGGATACGACTATCTATTTCGCCCAAGCTAGAGAGAAAAATAAAGGGAACCAGCTGTCCAGACCGACTCGCTCGAATTTTACGGCAAAACTCGAATCCATCCATCTCAGGCATCATCACATCAGAGACCACCAGGTCGGGAGGCTCCTGCTCAAATCTTGCTAACGCCTCAACCCCTGACGCCGCATCTTCCACCAGAAAACCACGGTCCACTAAATGCCGAGTTAGCGCAGCCCTCAGCGTGATATCATCATCGACGACCAAAATCTTTTTCATCCGGATTCTAAGGCAAAGGGGACAACATAGACCTATCTAGAGAATTCCCCCCTGATTCTGGAATAACTTCTCAGATGCTCAGTTGAGGGGAAACAGACTAAAGGAGAAAAATGGGAATATCCGTCAGTTCAGAATGCAAAATTAAATGCAACACTTTAAATTTTATAGATGGCATATCAATTTATTCTAAAGCGCTCTAGAAGTTATTCGGTTGCTTTGCTCTGGAGGTGAGCCGCCATAACTACACTATAGTCTCAAGAATCTCAATATTCTACTGCCTTCAACTTAGCCTGAAAATTAGGGCGAGAGAATACCCTTGATGGGAAATTGGAGAGGTCTAATGGAGAGATAACCAGTACTGGATTACCGACAAAAAAACTCGATCGAGAATAATTGTCATTATCAATCATCACTCATATCAATCATCACTCATATCAATCATCACTCACTCTGTCGGGAAAGTGAATTTAGACCTAGACTGTGTGGGAAATCCAGAATACTTTCTGGACCGATTGATTCAGCAACCCTTAATCATTGCCGATTCATCATTGCCAATATGTATACAAAAATTGTTCCACCGGACACTGGGGCCCGAATTACCTTCAAGGATGGCGAACCGATTGCGCCAGATAATCCTATCATTCCCTATATTCGGGGGGATGGTACGGGAGTCGATATTTGGCCAGCCGCCCAAAAGGTCTTTGACGCCGCTATTGAAGCGGCCTATGGAAGCAAGCGAAAGATTGTCTGGTTTAAGGTTTATGCTGGCGATGAAGCATGTGAGAAGTATGGCGTCTACCAATATCTCCCCGAAGATACGCTCAATGCAATTAAAGAGTTTGGCGTCGCAATTAAGGGACCTTTGACGACGCCTGTAGGGGGCGGCGTCCGTTCTCTTAATGTGGCGCTGCGTCAAATCAATCACCTCTATGCCTGTGTCCGTCCTTGCCAGTACTATCCAGGCGTCCCCTCTCCCCATAAAAGTCCTGAAAAATTGGATGTGATTATCTATCGGGAAAATACTGAAGATCTTTATCTTGGACTCGAATGGCGGCAGGGGAACGAAATGTGCGATCGCCTGATCAAGCTGCTGAATACAGAACTCATTCCGGCTACACCAGAACACAGCAAGAAGCAAATCCCCTTAGACGCTGGCATTGGCATAAAGCCGATTAGCAAAACCGGGTCCCAACGCCTAGTCCGCCGAGCTATCAAACATGCCCTCCAACTTCCCAAAGCCAAGCAGAAAGTCACACTGGTGCATAAGGGCAATATCATGAAATATACCGAAGGGGCGTTTCGAGATTGGGGCTATGAACTCACCACCTCTGAGTTTCGTGATCACTGTGTGACAGAGCGTGAGTCCTGGGTGCTCAGTAATCAAGAAGGCAATCCCCACCTTTCGGTGGAGGACAACGCCCGTCAAATTGAACCGGGCTATGAAGCCCTAACCCCAGATAAAAAAGCAGCTGTCTGTACAGAGATCAAACAAATCTTAGAGCGCATCTGGGATAGTCATGGGGAGGGTAAGTGGAAAGACAAAGTGATGGTCAACGACCGGATCGCCGATAGTATTTTTCAGCAAATCCAAACCCGTCCTGACGAATACTCCATCCTGGCCACAATGAACCTGAATGGCGATTATCTCTCCGACGCCGCCGCCGCTATTGTCGGCGGATTGGGGATGGGACCTGGGGCTAACATTGGCGACCACTGCGCCATCTTTGAGGCGACCCATGGGACAGCCCCCAAGCATGCCGGTCTAGACCGAATCAACCCAGGATCTGTCATTCTCTCAGGCGTCATGATGTTTGAATACATGGGTTGGAAAGAAGCGGCTGAGTTAATTAAGCAGGGGATTGGGACCGCCATATTGAATAGACAGGTGACTTACGACTTAGCCCGGATGATGGATCCCCCCGTAGAACCTCCTCTCAAGTGCTCAGAGTTCGCCGACGCCATTATTCAAAATTTCCAGTCATGACTCTATGGTTATTCAGGAGGAGCTCCGGGATTGGAGAAAGTATTGATATACCCGCCGCCCACATAACGACCTGGTTCGCGAGGCACTGAGAACGGCGCCGGTTCGGGTGGGGATATCCCCTCGATCTGGGGTTGAAGTTGGGTTCCGCTCGTCGGGGGCAAAACCGAACCAGGAACCCCTATACCGCCTGTGTTACCCGCCAACCCGCCGGATTGCCCCGGAGTTAGAGAAGAAGGAATGCCGTTTAATCCGCTGGCGGCTTGAGGCGCGATCAAATTGGTGAAAGCGTTGCCGCCTGATAAGGTGGCCGGGGATAGGTTTAGGGTCGCTGGAGGGGTATATCCAGTAGTTCCAGGTGGGGGAGACATATCTGGAATAGTGCGGATAAAGGTCAGGGAGGAGCCCGGGATATTCCCCTCAAAAATTGCCTGCTGCCCATTGAGGTTAAGAGCAGCTGTTCCGTCATTCTCCAGAGCTTCCTCAGAAGCCTCTTCAGCAGAAGTCTGACGTTGGTCTTGTAGCAGTTGTTGGCCCGCCAGTGAACGTCGTTCTAGCGCTAAACTTAGCTGGTTGGGTGGCTGGGCGCCAGAGTCGAATGGAGAAGAATCAGAAAAATTGTTGGGAAAAAGGGAATGGGATGATGAATTAGCACTGTTAGATTGCCAATTTTGGGGAAGGAAGGGAGTCTGTCCGTCTTCATCAGATAAAGTACTGCCGATAAATCGGTATCTCTCCTGATAAGATTCGAACGGATTACTTGCCTGAGCGCCCGCTTCAGGATTGCCAGCCGATGATATGCCTGGAGGTTGAGGGCGAGAATTCTGCAGCAGCGATAATAGGGTGCTGGAAGTTGACTCTGGAGTACTCTGATTAGAGTTGCCTAGCGTCAATGGCGCCTGAGGTTGTATCTTCAAGTCATTGAAGAGGGCATCTAAGCTGTCAATATCAGGAATATCCGCCTGTTCTTCAGAGGTCGGGAAAGCATTCCGATCACTGCGGTTAGGATTAGACCCACCTAACTCAAACTCGCCAAACCAGGCTGGATGATTCCGTTGCTCCAAAACAAAGGAGGCTAATAAAGCAAGGGCCAGAAACGGGAACCAGACCACAGGTTGGGTTAGGGGTTTAAGTCGGGCCAAGGAATACCGAAGCTTGTGAGGAAGCGACATAGGCTAAGACAGCTCGATTTCAAATACTCCATCTAAAATTATTTTAACTAAAACCCGTGGAATCAAGAATATCTGCCGTTAATAATACGACGATTTTACTTGTACCCAGTTTCTCTAAGGATGCCAATCCATATCATTAAGATTCCAGCGGCGGCATAAAGGCTGTCTAATTGCTGGGAAAGTGCAGTAGGAAAGAAATTCAGAAGCTAGAAGTCAGGAGCTTGAATCGAGCTCCTGACTCCTGTAAGGCTAAATTTTTCCATAGAAAATATGACTCAGGGATAATTTCCCACTTTAAGTTGATAGCCGAGTAAACAGGTTCAGAAGACCCACAGCAGACCTATCTCGTTAGAAAACAACCATTAGACTTGATAAGAATAATTTTAAGAATAAGTTCAAACTTTATTTTCAGAATTTTTTATATCTGTGTGTTTTCAGGTCATTATTATTAATAATAATAATAACTAATGCTTTACTCACTGATCGGTCACTGAGGAACGTGCGAAAAGAACTTTGATTTAGAGGGCGACCTTGTGAAACATGACTCTGGTAATTCGGCTACCCCTCCTCGAAAGCGACGTCAGGAATTTTCTTTTAAA
>JAKSDM010000832.1 GCA_022360135.1 Pseudanabaenales cyanobacterium
GCAATGTACTCAGAGGTGAGTGAGCCGGACTCCAGAAGCATGAAGTCAATTCCATACTGCTTGATAAAGGCTTTCACAAGCTCTAAATTCGGACTGTATTGAGCCCGAATTAAATCGATCGCCCGCTGACGAAACAGTTGGTAATATCCCTTACTGTAGGGGATGGCGTATTCCCGACTAACTAAGATTGAGCGGTGGGAAAAGGAGGGGAGGAAATCGGCTTCTATTGATAGGGATGCAATCAAGATGTTTTTAGGTTGTTGGGCGAAAAACTCATAGACGGGGGGAACTTTTCCCTGCTTATATCTCCCTTTTGGGAATTCCTCCCAAAGGGCGGCGGGATAAGTAATGAGCAAAACGCTCAAAAAAATAGCGCCCCCGATAGCCAGACGTTGTCGCCATAATTGCCAGTGTTGACAGTGATGTAAGATCCATCGCAGTCCAGAATCGATCAGTAGAATCAGGGTAATTCCTGCCGCTAGCGCCAGGATGACCCGAAAACTGTGGTGTGTGTAACGACTCGGAAGTTGCAGCCTGAAGGCTAGCCCATGGGCAAGGCCAAACATCGCTAGGGAGGCCCAAAGCATCTGCAGCAATAGAACGGCGTCTTGGGTGATGGTTCGAGCCAGGGGGAAACGGTTGGCGCAGCAAAGTAACCTGGGCAGAAACAGACCGATCAGCGCTAGGGGGGCTCTGAGAACGTCCGGCAAGAGTCCGCTTCGTTCGTGGGTTAACCAGAAATGCCAAAGATTGTCAAAAAAAAACTGGCTCGTCCGTCTGAAGCAAACTCTGGCATTTGCTTGGCTTCGGCAAGGGTTGTGATCGGACCAAATTCAGAGGCGGTTAGGGCGTAGGGGAGAAGCATAAGCATAGAGAAGCTGACACCCGCGATCGCAAAGAGAAAAGCCTGGCGATCGGATGAAAATCTCAACTTTCCCCTCTCCCAACCCAAAAGTCGGACACAGAGGATAGCGCTGCTTAGCAACACTGTCTGCGGATAGAACAGACCCTGGAGTACGATGATGATTAAACAAGGCCAGAGCGATCGCCGCAGCAAATAGTAGAGAAAAGCTAGAAACAGCGGATAGAAAAAAGCTCTAGGCGTGGCAGATATCAAATCATCCTTCGACCAGAACAGTTGATTAAGAAACAGCATCGCTGTGAACCCCGCAGCAGGAATCGGAAACAGCTTGAGACAGACACCAAAACCATACCCTGTGGTGACCAGCGCCAAAATTGTCGGCAGCAACTTGTTGAATACCATTGGACTGAGGCCCAGATTCGCCGCCGCTCGATAAAGATGGCTATAGCCTGCAGGCGCTATAGACTGGAAATAGTCTGCGATCCAATCCTGAGGAAAAAGTTCTGGGTCTAGGAAACGCTGCATCCAGAAGACATGTTGCCGAGCGTCATCCTGGACAACATATTCACCGCTGAAGGCCTGCTGCAATCCGAGCAGCCCGTAAATCAGCGTAATCATTAGGCTCATGCCTAGCCAAAATCTGACTTGGGATTTTAGGGATTTTGATAAGGGAGTGGTCAGGGTGCGATGTAAACGGGCGATCAGCCTGGGGCTGTCGACTTCTGCAGTTTGATTCAACACATCTACACCAACACCTTTCTAGATTTACCTTCAGCCGCCTGCCGCGCCTGAATTTCCAGATATACCAATAGGGCATTGATATCAGCCGGATTGACCCCGCCAATGCGCGCTGCCTGACCGACGGTCAGCGGTTTGATCTGATTCAGCTTTTCCCTAGCTTCTTTAGAAAGGGTGTCAATTAAACTGTAATCGAGGTCTGGGGGTAAGGATCGATTGGCTTGGCGGGCGGCTTGGTCGATCTGGTTTTGTTGCCGTTGGATGTACCCAGAATATTTGATGTCGATTTCCGCCCCTTCTTTTTCAGCTTGAGTCAGTTCAGAATCGCCCAAACCATAGTGGTCCAGGTCGGTGTAGTGGAAACCGGGACGGCGTAGCAGGTCAGCCAGGATAATCGAGCCTTTAATGCGTTGATCGGTGTCACGGAAAATAGCTTGGCCAACGGCGTCATGCTGCTTAACTCGGGTTTCGCGCAACCGTTCTTTCTCAGCCGCGATATTGGCCTGCTTGCGAGTAAACAGTCGCCAACGGCGATCATCAATCAGGCCAATTTCTCGACCTAGCGGCGTGAGGCGCTGATCGGCATTGTCAGAGCGCAGCAGCAGCCGATATTCCGACCGCGAAGTCAACATTCGATAGGGTTCCCGCAGGTCTTTGGTGCAGAGATCGTCGATCAAGGCGCCGATGTAGCTCTGTTCACGAGGAAAGATCAGCATTTCTTTCCCCTGGATGAAGCGCACCGCATTGACGCCAGCAACGAAACCTTGGGCGGCGGCTTCTTCATAGCCAGTGGTGCCGTTGATCTGTCCGGCGCAGAATAACCCCTCAACCCGCTTAGTCATCAAGCTGGGAAAGCACTGAGTGGCGGGCAGGTAGTCGTACTCGACGGCGTAAGCGGGGCGAAGCATCGCACAGTTTTCCAGACCCGGCAGCGATCGCAGCATCTGCAACTGCAATGCTTCTGGCAAGCCAGTTGAAAACCCCTGAATATATAGCTCTGGAATATTCCGTCCTTCCGGCTCGATAAAAATTTGGTGGCTTGTCTTATCCGCAAAGCGGACAATTTTGTCTTCGATGCTAGGGCAATAGCGTGGCCCCTTGGCGTCCACCCACCCCCCATAGACAGGGGAAAGGTGCAGGTGATCGCGGATCAACTGATGGGTCTGTGCGGTTGTCCGGGTAAGGTGGCAAGGTATTTGCTCCCGTTCCACCCATACTGCCGGATCAAAGCTAAACCAGCGGACTTTATCATCTCCCGGCTGGGGTTCCAATTTGCTGTAATCTACCGAGCGCTTGTCCACCCGCGCTGGCGTACCCGTCTTTAGCCGCCCGGTCTCAAAGCCAAGTCGCTGGAGCGTATCCGTCAGGCCCACCGCCGCAAATTCGCCAGCTCGCCCAGCCGACATGGACTTATTGCCCACCCAAATACAGCCCCCCAGAAATGTGCCAGTGGTAAGGATGACCACTTTACACCCAAACGTCACCCCAAAATAGGTCTGAACCCCTACAATTTCATCATTAGCCCCCAGCACCAGGTCAGTCACCATCCCCTCCCGCAGGGTGAGATTCTCTTGGTTCTCAACAATGCCCTTCATCACAGCGGCATATTCCCGCTTGTCGGTCTGCGCCCGCAGCGCCCATACCGCTGGACCTCTGGAACTGTTGAGAATACGCTTTTGCAGATAGGTGCGATCGGCCATCTTGCCAATTTCACCCCCCAAAGCATCCAACTCATGGGTGAGTTGAGACTTTGCCGGACCCCCGACTGCTGGATTGCAGGGCTGCCATGCGATTTTATCCAGGTTCAAGGTCAACAGCAGTGTGGAGCATCCTAATCGGGCGGATGCAAGAGCCGCCTCACAGCCAGAATGGCCAGCGCCCACAACGATAATGTCAAATTCATCCAAGCAGTCCGCAACCGGGGGGATAGACATGATTTGCGACAAACAAGGCTCTGCTCTACGATTCTAACGGGTGCGACTCCCCCTTTTGATCTACGGTGTACACAGATCTCGACTCCAATTGCGAATTCGCCAACCTGGCCCTCCTAACCCCCCAATTCTGGGCTACCGTGTACACAGATCTCGAAACTGATTGTGAAACATTGCTCGATCCCCCTAAGGGATGGGATTAGATGACTTGTGTATACACGGTAGCCAATTCTGGGGGGGATCAGAGTTCAAAGTCCCCCAGAATTGATGCTGCTGGTGAATTTAACACTTGGAAATATTGACACCGAAGTGGGGTTTTTTTGAAGCCCCCCAGCCCCCAACTTTGGGGGAGCATGAACTCAAAGTCCCCCAGAATTGGGGGATTTAGGGGGCCTTCAGCCGTTCTCACGATGTTACGAAATAATTTGCCAGCAGCATCAGAATTGGGGGATTTAGGGGCTGAAATGACTCCGGCTACGACTTGTGTGTACACGGCAGCCC
>JAKSDM010000958.1 GCA_022360135.1 Pseudanabaenales cyanobacterium
ACCGGCTATCTTTCCCAAGGGGGAAACGGGTCTCGGGTGCGCCGCCGTCTGCCCAACCGCAAGCGCACCCCAACCCTGGAGGCCAAGTTGCCGATCCGGGTATTGTTACTCAGCCCCCGTCCAGAGATTGACGACAAGGGGAACGACGTTGGCTATCTGGACCACCGCAGCAGTGCTTTGCCGCTGGTGCAGGCGGTGGAAAATCTGGGGGAAGACCTGGTCAAGGTGGATAGTTTTCACCCCGCGACCTTTCCGGCCCTGAAGGCGGCCCTGCAGCGGGCGAAAGCAGAGAATGAACCCTATGCGATCGTCCATTTTGACGGTCATGGGGTGTACGACCGGCGGGTGGGGTTGGGGGCGCTTTGCTTTGAGCATCCCCGCGACCGCCAGAAACTGGGAAAGCGGCTGCTACAGCTGGTTTACGCCACAGAGTTGGCCGCCGAACTGCGGGAATACGGGGTTCCATTAATCTATCTGGATGCCTGCCAGACCGCCCAGGCGACGGCAGATCCCAAGGCGTCGGTGGCGGCTAAGCTACTGGAAGAAGGGGTGGGGTCGGTGGTGGCCATGAGCCATTCGGTGCTGGTGGAAACCGCCCGCCGCTTTGTGGAGTCGTTTTATCGGAGTTTGGCGGCAGGTAAGCGGGTGGGGGACTCCATGCTGGCCGGGCAGGGCGCGCTTTATGGCGACACCTACCGATTCAAGATTATGGGGGCGGGGAATTTGGAGCTGCAGGATTGGTTTGTGCCGATCCTTTACCAGGAGAAAGACGACCCCCAATTGTTTACCGTCACGGTGGGAGAGGCGGCGGCGCGGCTGGCGGGAAGACGGCGGCAACTCCAGCTGGGCCAGTTACCACCACCGCCGGACCACGCCTTCGTTGGGCGCAGCCGCATGCTGCTGCACCTGGAGCGACTGCTGGAGCAAGAACCCTACGCCGTCATCCGAGGCAGCGGCGGCCTGGGCAAAACCGCCCTGACCGTCGAGCTAGCCCGCTGGCTGGTCAGGTCCAAACAGTTTCAGCGGGTCGCCTTTGTCAGTGTCGAACCGCAAAATGTTCAGGATGTGAAGGGGGTGCTCGACGCCATCGGCCGCCAGCTGCTGCCCCAATACACCGTGGCCCAATACGGCGACGACCTCGACCAAGCCCTGCAGCCCATCGAACGGGCGCTGCAGGACTTTCCGACGGTGATCCTGCTGGACAATATGGAAAGTGTGCTGCCGGATGCTGAGGGCAATAACCCGGCTGGCGCGGCGGACGTGACCGAGTTACTGACGCTGGGCCAAAAGCTGCTTGCCGCCGCCGATGCTGGCCGCTTGCTCTTCACCAGCCGAGAACTCTTGCCGCCGCCCTTCGCCCAGCCCAAGAACACGGTGGAACTGGGGCGACTGAGTGAACCCGAAGCGATTCAACTGGTGGAGCAGGTAATGGCCCACCACGGCTGGGAACCCCCGATCACCGACAACGCCACCACCCCAGCAGAAATCACCGAACTGGTGGAGACGGTCAACCGCCACCCCCGCGCCCTGGTGCTGCTGGCCCGAGAAGTCGCCAACGGCGTGCGAGCCACGACCCACACTGCGGCCGAACTGATGGCCAAGCTGGAAGCGCAGAACCCAGGAGACCGAGAAAACTCCCTCTATGCCAGCGTGGAGCTGTCCCTGCGCCGCCTGCCTACCGAGATGCGAGAGCCGGTGAACCGGCTGGCCGTTTTCCACGGGGGAGGCCATTTGGCGATTTTGGGTATGGTGATGGGGATTAAACCCGACAGCGTCGGCGCGGTGGCGGAACAGCTGATCGGGGTGGGGATGGCGGAGGCCCAGGAATATGACTACCTGCGGCTCGACCCGGCCCTGCCCGCCTACCTGAAGCGGAGGCAAGCGCCGGAGCAGCTGGCCGAGCTGGAAGCGACCTGGGCCGAGGCTATGATTCAACTGGTCGACTATCTATATGTTCAGCGGTTTACAACAGACAGCAGACTGGCCTTCCGGCTGACCCTGCTGGAACTCCCCAACCTGATGGCCCTGCTCGATTGGCTGGAGCAGCGGGTCGAAGCGGATAGTTCGGCAGCCGAAACAGTCAGCCAGACTGTCCGGTACATTGAGCAACTGCTGGCCGCTCTGAACCGACCGCAGGCCCTGGACCGTGTGATGGCGCTGCGGCAACGGGCGGCCGCTGAGATCCCGGATTGGGGCCAGGCTCGTTTTGAAAACGAGCGGCTGCTGATTGAGGGGCTGCTCCGGCAGGGGCAGCTGCAACCGGCCGATGAAAAGGCTCGGGCGCTGCTGGAAAAGGCCAAAGCGGTTGGACCCACTGCCTACAGTGGGGCCGATTATGATTTGGCGATGGCGCATGATATGCTCGGCACGGTTTTGTTTAAGCGCGGTCAGGCTGTCCCCGCCCTAGATCTATTCCTCGAAGCCCAGCGACTGTTTGAGGCGTTGGGCGAGCAGGGCGATCGCATGGCTTCCGTTACCCTGGGCGAACAAGCTGATTGCCTCAGAGCATTGGGTCGGCTTGATGAAGCGGTCGAAAAATATAAGGAACGCATCAAGTGGGGTGAAAAACTTCAAGACTTCCGAGGGGTAGCGGTGGACAAGGGGCAACTGGCAACTGTGATGCTCCAACAGGGTAAGTATGCTGAGGCTGTCGCGGGGCATGAAGCGGCGCGGGCCATCTTTGAACAGCAGAATGAACCCGCCTCGGTCGCTACCGCCTGGCACCAGATCGGTGTAGTGCATAAGGATGCTGGGCATTATGACGAGGCGGAAGCAGCATACCGTCAGTCGCTGGAGATTGATACCCGGATCAACAACCGAGCTGGTCAGGCAAGTAGTTTAGGTCAGTTGGGGAATCTTTACAATGACCATTTGAATCGACCGGAAGAGGCAATGACCTTTTACCGTCAGGCGGCCGATATCTGTGTTGAATTGGGGGATTTGCGGCGTGAAGGGGTCGTGCGCAATAACATCGCTAATACCCTGCATAAACTCAAATGTTACGACGAAGCGCGATCAGAAATTTTGCAGGCGATCGAGTGCAAAAGCCAATTTGGTCATGCATCCGAACCGTGGACAGCCTTCAGCATTCTGCACGACATCGAAACGGCGACCGGGAACCCAGCCGCCGCCCAGTCAGCGTGGCGGCTGGCCCGGGATGCTTACCTCGCCTACCGGCGACAGGGGGGGTATGCGCGGTCTTATGGCGGCAAACTGGTGGATCACATTTTGGGCCTGATGGCTCAACAACAGGGGGATGACATCCAACCGCTGTTCAACCAGCTGGCCCAGAAGCCGGACATGCCCGACTCGCGCAAACAGTTGATGCAGGCTGTGGGCGCGATACTCAACGGCTCCCGCGACCCGTCCCTGGCCGAGGATTCCGCACTCGATTATGATGATGCGGCGGAGGTTCTTTTCCTGATCGAACGATTGGGAGGGTAGGAGGGATGGGTAGGATGGGGGAGATGGGGAAGATGGGGAATTCAAAATTTTAAAATTCAAAATTCAAGGGGATGGGGGAGAGGACAATCCAATCCAAATTCCAAAATCTAAAATCCAAAATCTCTCGACTGATAAGGAGGGATGGGGGAGATAGAGGAGATGGGGAGGAAGGGAAAGAGAGAGAAATCCAAGCCAAAATCCAAAATCTTTAGCGGAGCAGAGCGGAGCAATGCCTTCAGGGCTATAAATCCAAAAATCATTGGAGTAACAAGGAAGAATGGGC
>JAKSDM010000602.1 GCA_022360135.1 Pseudanabaenales cyanobacterium
CGAGGCAGCCGATAACATAAGCAAAATCGTACTTAGGTTCCCAGCCAAGGTCAGCTCTCGCAGCACTATTGTCATAAACACGGTCAATTTCGGCAAACATTTTCCATCCAAGTCGGGAATAGATTTTACGATACCCCGGCAAGCGTGACTCAACTACACCTGGGGCGTTTGTACGTAGGGCTGCTAGATCGTCACGCGAGAACGGCGTTGTGGCGCTGATGATGTAACGGCCGAAGCCTATTCTCTGGGCGTTCTCACTCGCCGCAAGGTGTGCAGTTACCACATCCTCTATCTCAACACGGCGGAAAAGAAACTCATTGACTTTGAGGTTATCGCTGTCGTAGTTCTGACGCTTCAGGCGATCGTCATCCTCTTCGGGAAAAAACCTCGAAGTACGCAATACAATGCAGTTCAGTCCACTTGACCGGTAGAATAAGTGACAGAGGTCTTCTGCAGCCGACTTCGACACCCCGTAGATGTTTTTGGGAATAGGCGTTACATCCTCTGTTATCCAAGCCGCCGGTTGGTCAGGTGGGGGGCGGAGCGCATCACCAAACACACTGGTTGTACTTGTAAAGACGAATGCTTTTACATCAACAGCTAACGCTGCCTCCAGTAGATTCAATGTACCCGTAATATTGGCGTCAATAAAGTCCTGCTTATTGTGAGTCGCTACATGCGGTTTATGAAGCGTAGCTGTGTGATATACAACCTGCACCCCTTTCATAGACGCCTCTACAGAGCGACGGTTAACTATTGACCCGATTATTGATGTAAAGGGAGACTCTTTTAGGTCAAGGCCAACTGTTTCAATTCCCTGATCTTGAAGCGTACTGACCATCGCCTCGCCGAGATGACCAGCACTACCTGTGACAAGAGCTTTCATTCTGCAATGATATCAATCAAAGTCACTACACACTCTATCCTGAATGGCACTGAAATAAGCCATGTGGGCAATGCCCACCCTACGGAATATCAGGGCTTTTAGCGATTTATAAACTCTTATTTCAGTGCCATTCCACTCTATCCTAGGTCGTTCGATAGAATTTGCTGATATTGCTCAACATACTGGAGAATAGTGGGGTGAGGCAACTACCAGTAAGAGATGGTGGGCGCTATCCATTCTACTGGCCGACTACGGAGTGCATTCAACAGTGAGAGGTTTGGATATGAAGTATGCGATCGCCAGACGCTAGTGACAGAGGACGGTGCGTGGATCAGCGAGCTGCAAGCACACGATCTAGGATCCTTTCACTGTGGCCCTCGAATAGGTTGTACTCACCCGTCAACACTGTGACCACAATCTTTTCTTCTGGAAGAATGAAGAGACGCTGGTTCCCATTCCCAACGCCCGCAACAACCCGTTCTCCATCTGGCAGGTCGCCGACCCACCATTGATAGCCGTAGCCCCAGATTCCGCCGTCACTCCAGTCACCGATCTCCTCAACGAAGCGGGTCATAGAACTTTCGACCCAAGCCTCTGGCACAACTTGCTGACCCTTCCAGCGACCGCCATGTAGGAAGACTGAACCGATTTTAGCGAGATCCCGTGCTCGTAACCTGAGGCCCGACATGGCTGATGGATTATCGGGTGTCCAGGCGTCCGGTCCAAGCCACTCGAATTGGGTGATTCCCAGCGGCTCAAAAAGATGAACTTGGGCGTAATCGTCTAGGCGTTGGCCAGTCAGGGTGTAGATCACACTTGCGAGGACTTGTGAGAGGCCGCCATTGTAGTACCAGGTGCTCCCAACAGGGAATTCCAATGGCCGTGTCATCACGTACTGGGCGGGGTCTACTGCATCGGAGAGGCGGATCTCGTCGTTCGTTGGGTCCGTATAGGGGACTGTCATCTC
>JAKSDM010001614.1 GCA_022360135.1 Pseudanabaenales cyanobacterium
CTGGAGCCTCTTCGAGCTGAGCAGGTTCGACTCCAGGAACGGAGCAATCAGCTACAACTGCAAATCCAAGCCCAAACTGAAACCCTCCAGACCTTAGAGGCGGATATTACTGTTCAGCAAAGCCGATCTAGCGATCTTGATGAAAATCGGTTGACTGAGGCGCAGCAAGCGGTCCAAGCCCAAGCCCAAGCGCTGGCGGAGGCGGAGCAAGGGTTGCAGCTCCAGCAGCAGACCCAAACTCGGTTAATCCAAGAGCAGCGGGATAAACAGCGCCAACTCGACAAATTAGAAGCTCAGGCTCAGGCTTTACAAGAAAGCCAGGGGACCCAGGCGACCAAGCTGCTGATCCAGAGCGGCTTGCCAGGGATCTGTGGCTTGGTGGCTCAATTAGGACGGGTCGAACCGCGTTTTCAACTCGCCCTGGAGGTATCAGCGGGCGCCCGTTTGGGGTATCTGGTGGTGGAAAATGACGGCGTTGCGGCGACCGGGATTGAGTGGCTCAAAAAGCAGCGGGCTGGACGCGCCACCTTCCTGCCCCTGAATGCAATTCGGGTTCCCCGGTTCACGCCCGTCCCGGACTGGAAGCGGCCAAAGGGCCTGATTGACTATGCGGTTAACTTAATCGACTGCGAACCGACTTATCGGGATGTGTTCGCTTATGTTTTCGGCAGCACGGTGGTGTTTGAAACCTTGAGTGAAGCTCGCCGCAATTTGGGACAATTCCGCATCGTCACTTTGGCGGGAGAAATTCTGGAGACCAGTGGGGCGATGACTGGCGGCAGCCTGCTGAAACGTCAGGGCAGTCTCCACTTTGGCACAGTGGAAGCATCGGAGTCGGCGGAGGCGATCGCACTGCGGGATCGCTTAGAGGAAATTGAACGAATCCTCGGGCGCTGCAATCAGGCGATTGAACAAGCCGCCGCCGCTATTAAGCAACACTCCCAAGCCTTAATGGAGGCTCGCCAAACCCATCGGGAAGTGCAACTCCAGGTCGAACAGTGCCAAACCCAGCAGCAACAACTCCGCCAACAAAAGGAACAGGTTCAGGCGCAGCATCGGCAGTACAGCGAGGAGCTCAATACGGCTCAAGCTCGCCTGCAACAGCTGACTCAGACATTGCCTGTACAGGAATCCCAGTTACAAGACAAACGACAAGCCCTAGCTGAGTTGGAGCAGTCCCAAACCCATAGCGAGTGGCGGCAAACTCAGATAAAGGTCAGGGCCCTGGAGGCTCAGTTGAATGAGCGACAACTGGCTTTACGGGCGGCCGAAAATCGCCTACAGGATTTAGAAAACCAGCGTCATCGCTTACAAGAAAAGATTCAGCAGAATCAACAGCAGGGGCAGGTTTGCCGTCAACAACAACAGCATCAGATTAATCAGCTCGCAGCCCTTGCCGCTCAACAGTCAGAACTGAGTGAGCAGATTACCCAAAGCCAAGCCGAGATGGCGAAATTAGATCAAACCCTGGCCACAGAGAAAGAGGCCAGAAATCGCACTGAACGTCAACTACGGGAGCGTCAAACCGCCCAACAGCAGGCGGATTGGCAACGCCAGAAACTCCAGGAAACTCAGCAAGAGCGGCGACAGCGCCTGAGTGAATTGCAGGCGCAAGTGGCGGCGCAGGCGGCTGAGTTACCCGATCCCCTGCCAGAGATACCGGCCGATCTAGGGCTGGAACAACTGCGTAAGGAGCTAAAATCGCTACAGAAACGATTGGAGGCCATGGAGCCCGTCAATATGTTGGCCCTAGAGGAATATAACCGAACTCAAACCCGCTTGGAAGAACTGTCTCAGAAACTCAGCACCCTGGAAGAAGAGCGGACGGAGTTGCTGCTGCGAATTGAAAACTTCACAACCCTTCGTCTTCGGGCCTTCCAAGAGGCTTTCGACGCCGTCAATCATAATTTCCAATCCATTTTTGCCGAGCTTTCTGATGGAGATGGCTATTTGCAATTAGATGATCCGCAAGATCCCTTCAATGGCGGCTTAAATCTGGTAGCTCACCCTAAGGGCAAACCAGTGCGACGATTGGCGTCTATGTCGGGGGGCGAAAAATCCCTAACGGCCCTCGGCTTCATTTTCGCCCTGCAACGGTATCGGCCCTCTCCTTTTTACGCCTTTGACGAGGTGGATATGTTCCTGGATGGAGCAAACGTAGAGCGATTAGCTAGAATGATTAAACATCAGGCGCAGCAAGCGCAGTTTATTGTAGTTAGCCTGCGACGACCTATGATTGAGTCTGCAGATCGAACGATTGGCGTGACTCAAGCTCGAGGAGCTTATACTCAGGTACTGGGAATCGACTTGCAACCTAAACGCGCCTCTTTGTAGTTCTGTAAATTTGTGCCATTCTATTTGATGTACCTCTGTTTAGACGTACTTTCTTTTATTCGCCATTCGAGATCAGGACTCGGATATGACCTTTGAACAGACCCGCCTTCGTTCCGACCTCTTAGGAACCCAGATAATCACCCGCAACACAGGTAAACGTTTGGGCGTTATTAGTCAATTATGGGTTGACGTCGATCGAGGCGAAGTCGTAGCGCTCGGTCTTCGGGAAAATATATTACCTGGCGTGATCTCAGGCACTGAACAAATTATGCTGCTGAGTAGTATCCGCCAGATTGGAGATGTCATTCTTGTAGATGATGAAACTGCGATCGAGGATGACATCAGTATGGCTCCCTACAGCACTTTGATCAGATGCGAAGTGATTACCGAAACGGGTGAGATGCTAGGGCGAGTGCGGGGCTTTAAATTTGATGTGGTTAGCGGCAAGATTGAATCCTTAATCATTGCTTCCTTCGGCATTCCTCAAATCCCTGATCAAGTGATCAGCACCTATGAATTACCTATTGATGAGATTGTCAGCAGTGGTCCGGATCGATTGATTGTGTTTGAAGGGGCAGAGGAAAAGTTGGTCCAGATTTCTGTCGGTCTGATGGAGCGCTTGGGTATTGCCGGTCCTCCCTGGGAGCGGGAAGAGGATGAAAATTACATTATGCCCGTCTCTACCGCCAATCAACTGCCTTCAGGCGTTCAGACACCCACCCAGCCCATCCGTAGCCGCGCTCCTGTGGCGGAAGAGAGATGGAGCGAAGATGACTGGAACCAACCTGAACCCATAGTCCAAAGGGAGCCACTGCGCCAACAGCGAGCAGAGCTTGACTATCCGCAAGACGACTTGGAGCAAGATAATTGGGGAGATAGGCCACAGCAAGCTGATAATACAGATTATTCAGCTGATTATAAAGAGGTTACCGAAGATGTCTGGTCTGATGATCAGTCCACTCCCTATGAAGCGCCTCCTGTCAATATTCCTCAGAAGAAAAAGGTGCTGGAATACGAAGAAGAGCCAGACTATTGATTCCGTCAATCCCTGGACCTCAGCGCTAGTTCCCAGTCCTCTATATCCAATCTTTTTTTCATCAACTGCTTGCAAACCTATTGCAGGCTTCAAGCTAAGTTTACAGTCGGTTTATGGTTGCTTGATGATGTCCCGGTTATATTTGTTGCAGCGCCTAAGCGTCTATATTTAACTTTTATGCAAAACCGCCCTGGCAGAAATGCCAGGGTTATTTAATGTAAAGAAGAGTTTTAGTGAGTGAATGCTCCCACGCAGACATCTGATAACAACTATATTCGTCCTTTCAGGGATTCTAGGCGCCTTGATCTATGGATGCGCTTCCAAGACTCCCCCAGGGCCGCCCAATAGACTTATCGTGGGTTTAGTCAGCTATGACACCGGAGCCAGATCAGTAGAAAAATATGAGCGCTTTAGGCAATACTTGGCCGAAAGAACCCAATCTGTTGTGGAATTAGAACCTGTGTTCAACGAACTGAGAGCCGTTGAACAGATTGAGCGAAATATCTGGTCGATCGTATTCGCGCCTTCAGGGTTGGCCGCGATCGCGATCGCCGAGGCCCAATACATCCCCATCTTCCCCTTACAAGGGGTCAACAATCTCCGTTCGGTAACGGTTGTGCGAGACGATAGTTCATTTGAAAGCCTGACAGACCTCTCAAATGAAATCATTGCGCTAGGGGAGCCAGGCTCGGCAGTAGGATACTACCTCCCCCTTTACGATTTCTATGGCCTGACTTTATCAGAAATCCGCTTCGCCCCCACCCCCAAAACCGTCTTGACATGGTTAAGCGAAGGAATGATCGCGGCGGGTTCGCTGGCGGAAGATGATTTCCAACGGTATCGCAAAGATTTCAGTCCGACAAAATTTCGAGTCTTGCACCAGAGTCGAATCATCCCACCTGGCGCATTGCTGCTCGGACCAACGGTAGAACGAAATCAGCAAAAGATCATTGAAATGGCTCTGAAGGAAGCCTCATCCGATATTGCATCTGATGCTGGCTACATTCCCAATTCCCCCCCACCTAAGTTCGACCAGCTAATCATCCTCTTGGAGAAAGTTCGACCACTTCAAGCCCGAGTTCGGGAAAAACCGGCCGTACTCACTTTAGAGAAAACCGATCCAGACCCTGAATAGAAGTCTGAATCTTCAGCTGAGAGCTGGGAGATCAACGCAGGCATTACCTATCGACCTGAGGCGGTCAGCTCATCGTATAATCTATGCCATCTGGCGATAAGACTGATTTATTAAGAATTATCAAATCCTTGCAGTCGGTGAATGGGAACCATCGGAGTTTCCAATACAGGGAATTGCTCTGAATTACTTTGCTAACTCGCCAAGTAAGTAATCTAGATTTTAGGCAAGCTCTTTGTGCAAATAGTAGAACCGGATCGATTCATGCGCCCCCGTCAAAATATTATCGAGAGCTTTTCGACATTTATTCAATTTTCAGACGATTGCTTTAGTGGGTGGGTTCCTGACCCTAAACTTCAGCGTAGTATGCGCAGTTGTTTGGCTCAACTACCAGAGTCACCCGCTTCCGGAAATTTTTGGGCGCTTTACTGGCATAAGCTCTGGCAGGCGAAGGCTTCGAAGCTGGCCTGTTCTCACCTCTACGCTTATTTGCAAGAAGCCTGTTACTGGGCGGCTCAAAAGACCATCTCCAGTTTTGTCAGTCTGCAGTACACTTTGCCCGACTGCTTCCAGGCTTCGATTACTGAGACACCTAAAATTCTGCAAGGATTTAGGCCGGTTAAAGGTTTCAGCCTGAATGCCTACGCCAGAGTTGTCTTCAGCAATGTGATTAGAAACACCTTGCGCCAGCATCAAGAAGTAGACATTTGCACCAATTGGGCATTGTTGAGCAAATTAAGTCAAAAGCGGTTTGTCGAGGCGCTAGAACAGGCTGGGTTAGGCGCTGAAACGATCGCCCGCTATCGTTTGGCCTGGTTCTGTTTCAAACAATGCTACAGTCTGCACAAAGCCGCCGGAACCCGCCAATTACCTCAACCAGACCAGGCTACTTGGCAGACCATTGCTCAGCTTTACAATACTGAACGCCATTGTCAGCTAACTCCTCCAGGCCCAGTCTGTAGTCCAGCGACGTTAGAAACCTGGTTGGCCAAGAGCGCCAAACAAGTCCGCACCTATTTATATCCAGCTAAAACCTCTCTAAACCTCCCTAAATCCGGACGAGAATCCACCGAACTGCAGGATGAACTCCCCAGCAATCTGGATCAGTCTTTGCTGGCTGACATGATTGCTGAGGAAGAAGCCCAGAACCGACAGACTCAAAGAATGCAGATTAACACTGTCTTAAGGAAGGCTTTAGTGCGGCTCGATGTCCAGAAACAGCAACTTTTACGGCTCTACTACGCCAAAGGATTAACCCAACAGCAGATCGCCCAAAAACTTGACCTCAAACAGTACACCGTTTCCCGGCGCTTGAGTCAAGCTAGAGAAGCTTTACTATTGGCCCTGGCCGACTGGAGTCAGACGACACTGCATATTTCGCCAGACTCAAATGTAATTCGATATATCAGTACAGCTTTAGAGGAATGGTTACAGGGTTATTACAATCGCCCTGACCCTGACTTATCGGAGAGGTCAACATAATGTCTTTTGCTTTTGAGACACCCCAACAAATATGGGTAGAAATTTCGCCAGAGAATCAAGCTGATGCATGGCGGCAGAGTCAGATATTCTCAACCCCCGGCAGCCGTCGTAATGCTTATCTCAATTCCCTTTGTCTTGGGGCGCTTCTACCTCTGCTGCAAGCAGAGTACGCCCCGAATAGCTCAGTCTGGCCCCAGGTCGACGCGCTGCCTAGCATTTGGGAGGTGGTGAACGGCGTCGTCATTAGCCTGAATGGCGTCCGTCTAGCGCTGATTCCCAGCCAGGATATTGACATCAGCGAACTTCGGGCGCCGCAAGAATGGGTAGACATCCCCAGTTGGGCGGCGGATTATTATCTGGCGGTGCAAGTTAACCCGGATGATCGATGGGTGCAAATTTGGGGCTATACCACCCACCACCAGCTAAAGACCCGCAGCAGCTATGATCCCAATGACCATACCTATTGTCTGGACGCCTACGATCTGGTTCAGGATCTCAATGGCTTCTGGGTGGTGCGTCAACTGTGTCCAGATGAAGTCACCCGAGCCGCGATCGCCCCCCTGCCTGATGTGTCGATCGACCAGGCGGAAAGGTTACTGCAACGCTTGAGGCATCCCTC
>JAKSDM010001167.1 GCA_022360135.1 Pseudanabaenales cyanobacterium
TCCAATCTTTCACTGTCAGACTAGACTTCTTTTTTCGGACTTGGTAGTCGTTCCAGTCGAAAGTATCTGCGACTAGTGCAGCTCCTAACAGCTTAGCCTCAGCCTCAGCCCTTTTGACGCCTTGCTCGGATGCAGGCAGTCTTGCAGCAATCTTTTGTTGATATGGCGTTACTCGCTTGCTATCAGGCTTTGGGGGTAAAGTGGCCTGGAAATAGAGCATATCGCCAACCCGCACTAGCGCAACCTTGGTACAGGCATCTTTTAGCCGTTGGTTCGCAGCTGTAACCGTGTACTCTGTCTTCGGCATCGGCTTTTAACATATGATTAAAACTATGATTAATATAAAACAACATTAAACGATATCAGCGCACATGCGAACTGTCGTTTCGGGGAGAAGCGAGCGCATGAAACGCCTGTAATCATTGGTTTTCGTATTACCCTATCCCCTACTGCCTCAAACGGTAGGGGGTAGGGTATCCAGAAAAAACCCCAGCCAATAGCCAGGGCGCTAGGCCATTCCCCATGCAGAAAAGGAATGTCTTTGCCTATGTTAGGCGGCAACTTGCTCCAAAGATATTACCCCTGAGGGTGATTTTTGTCGGCGCCGTTGCTACTGCCCAATACAGTGCTGTTCGCTTCTGCCCAAAAAGAAGTTAAATCAAGCCGATCTTCTAACGGATCGAACCCTCTAATGGTGAGGGTGCGCCCCCAACTGTAGCCAAACTTAAACAATTTGGATTTCGATAGATGCATGTCATTGGCGTTAGGGGTTCGCAATGAGATAAAACCTACTGCGTAAACATCACCTCAAAGGCATTCATCACGCGTAGGTCGAGTTGGTCAGGGTCAATCACAATCACGGCATCCTGCGAGGTGGTGTTATCACTGGCGGTAATCACTTCACCTACAACGTTACCCAGGCTACGGCTACCTAGCAAATCACCCAAGATCGACTGCGCCGCTGCGGTGACCAACGTCCCTTGGACATCATCGTGGTTGACATCTTGGCGAGCGGCAACCGGGTCTGACTCAGCCTGGATCTCGTAGGATTGGTTACCCACCGTCAACCGATCAGCCACAAATTTAGCCGCATGAACATCGCTTCCCTGGATATTCACCGGCACAATCCGTCCTTGAACATTACTCCCCACGGGAATTAGAGTTTGACCGCGATCGTTTTTAACCGGGTTGGCGACCTCTAAGGCCATCACCAGGGTTTGGCCAGGAGCGACTACAATATCGCCAGTATCGCCTGCAGAGCGAGGGTAGCGCAAATTGAGGACGGCGCCGCTATTAACCCGCAGCGACGAATTTTGGCTAGACCGATCGCGATAGCCTGCAATGTAGTTATTGGCGGCTGAATCCGCTGCTATCCGAGGCAACTGCCCTTCGGCAACCATCGCCTGGTGGACAAAGGCGGCTACCTCTGCCCGGGTGATGACCCGATGGGGGTTGAGCAGATCAACGTTGGGGTAGTTAACGACGATGTTCTGCTGGGTGGCGGCGGCGATCGGGGCCAAGGCATAGTCAGGGATTTGGTCCTGATCGCGATAGGTGTTGAGGATGTTAGAGACCGAGCCGGTGGCGTTAAAGTTTAAACCATTGGTCAGCGACACCAGCGCCTGTTCCCTGAGGATTCCGTGGTCGGGTAGAAACTCACCATTGGGGTAGACGGTCAAAAAACCAGTTCTATAGGCATTTTGAATGGCCCCGTGCGCCCAGTAATTTGCAGGAACATCTGAGAAAGTGCGGGCAGCGTAGATGGCAGGCCGATTAAAGGCTTTTTGAAGAATAACGGCAAACTGAGCCCGCGAAACCGGCTGGTTCGGTCTAAAGGAGCCATCAGGAAATCCATCAATGATGTTTTCAGCAGCAAGCCGCTGAATGAAAGGACGAGCCCAATAGTTGACGCCGATATCAGAGAAATTGGTTTGCTGAGCAGCGACAGGGATTGTATAGATCAGAGGGGCGGCTGCGCCAGCTAACGTCCCGAGGGCGGCAAGCGCAGCCCCACTCGATTTCCAACTGACAAAGCTAGACATATTGATAAATCCTCAACGGTAATGATGACTTTGGGTTTCGATAGATGCACGCCATTGACGTTAAGGGGTTTGCAATTAAATAAAACCCGTTTTTTTAAGAATGCCTTTGATCGAAATGTAAGGGATTATATCCCTACGATGTTGATAGGCTATTTCCCTATCTGCCCTTACCTATATCCCTAACAATATTCAACAAAGAAATCCATGATCTGATCTTAAAACAGACCAGTTTCTGTTTTGACCTATTTCGATAAACTTTTATAGACATCAACCTAATCTGATCTATTTCGATAAACTTTTATAGGCACCCATTTAAAGCAAGGAATTATCTCTGAGGTCGAAGTTGGAATTTAGAATTCAGAATCTGACTCCTGACCGCCTTCTGAATTTCGCCTGCTCCTTCTAGCAGACTTTCCGGCTTAAATTAGACGCCTTTTTGATCTATTATCAAATCCCAAGTCTGTCGCTCTACGCGTAGCTAAGAAGCAAATTCTGCGCGATCGCGTAAGCTTTTAATATATTCAATGTGACATAATGGAAAGAGTCTTAGAAACCCATGTAAGTTGCTCACAGAAAGGGATTCAAGTTCATTATTTATAGTCTGGAAAGGATTGTTTCATATTGGTTGTAGCTGATTAGGCGCGTCAGAATAAATGCAGTTGACTTCTATATTCGGGAAAAGTTCCTACTTTAGATTGGCGCTACATAAAAAGATAAACAAAAAGTCTGCATTTATACTAATAAATCCTGATAATAAATAAACTCTGACAAAAATGAATCTGGATGATGCTTCCGAAATCTTTCATCATGGCTTAAAGATAAGCATAAAAGTTTTATTTGTTCAGTTTATGACTTCTCATTTGAAGCAATAACTCGTTGTTTAACTAAAGCGGAAAAGAGTCTTTTTAAGGTTCATGCCAATCTTATTTTTGATTGAATTTGATTGAAATTTAGATGATAAATATCGACTTTTGTCACCACTATGTCACCATCGGTCAGTCATAATTAAGACCACAGTTAAACGACCTTAAAAGCTTGTAAATCCAAAATTAATTTGTGTGGGTGGGTGCTTTTATATCGTTGCAAGGTGATGAAGTATTCACTTGTTTTTGTGTGCGGCGTTTCTCTCTTCTTATGAAAAGCAGATTGCACCCAAGGCATTAATTCACCCAAGGAAGTTGACTTTATGAAGAATTCTGCATTGCAGACCATAACAGCCCAATCAGCCCAATCACCTCAATCAGGAAAGTTCAACTACGCTGAGGCGCTGCAGAAATCTTTCCTGTTCTATGAGGCTCAGCGCTCGGGCGCCTTGCCAGATGATAATCGTATCCCCTGGCGGGGTGATTCGGCGCTTACCGATGGCGCTGATGTCGGTCGTGACTTAACTGGCGGCTATTATGACGCAGGTGACCATGTTAAGTTTGGTCTGCCCATGGCGGCTTCGATGACCATGCTAGCCTGGGGGGTCGAGGAATATCGCAGCGCATACCAAACTATTGGTCAGCTTGACGAGGCCCTAGACGCCATTAAGTGGGGAACCGACTACATCCTCAAAGCTTACGATTCTAAAAATGACAATAATCCGGGGAACGACGCGTTCTATGGACAGGTTGGGAACGGTCAAGCCGATCACGCCTTTTGGGGTTCCCCAGAAGTCATGTCTATGGATCGGCCTACGTATCAAATTGATGCTCAAAATCCCGGCTCTGATTTGGCGGGTGAGTCAGCAGCGGCTTTGGCGGCGGCGTCTATTGTCTTCCGCTCTACGGATAAGGCGTATGCAGACAAGCTACTAGATCAGGCTCAAAAGCTGTTTGACTTTGCGGAAACCTATCGCGGTAAATATTCTGATTCCATCCAGGATGCAGCGGCTTTTTACAATTCTTGGAGTGGTTATACCGATGAGCTGGCGTGGGGAGCCGCTTGGCTGCATAAGGCGGCTCAGGCGGCTGGTCAGCCCAACCAAGACTATCTTAGCAAAGCAGAGAAATACTTCCAGGCCACTGGCGGCGTCGCCAATGCTCCCTGGACTCAAAACTGGGATGACAAAAAGTATGGCGCAGCTATCCTACTGGCTCAGGAAACTGGAGACCCTAACTATCAAAATCAAGTTGAAAGTTGGTTAGACCGCTGGCTGATCGACAGACAAAGCGGCGGAATCCCTGAAATTACCGACGGTGGACTAGCTTGGTTGGACCAATGGGGGTCTTTACGATATTCAGCCAATACAGCCATGCTCGCCGGTATCTATGCAGATACGGTTCATGATAAGGGCGGTCAGTACTCCGCATTTGCCCAGCAACAGATGAACTACATTTTGGGTGACAATCCCAACAATCGGAGTTATGTGGTGGGTTTTGGCCAGAATTCACCTATAAATCCTCATCATCGGGGGGCTCACGGCTCTACTACCAACAATATTCATAGCCCCGCAGACAATCAAAATATCCTATATGGGGCGCTGGTGGGCGGTCCCAATCAGCCTAATGATAATGCTTGGGTAGACAAGCGAGACGACTTTATCGCTAATGAAGTGGCCCTGGACTATAACGCTGGGTTCACAGGGGCGCTGGCCTACATGACCGATAAATTTGGCGGCGCGCCGCTGCCTGATAGCCAGATTCCTACCCTGTTTGATCCGACAGGTTCTCCCCCTTCACCCTCGCCTTCCCCTCAACCCGCTCCATCCCCTACCCCACCCCCATCTCCCACTCCGATCCCGACGCCAGGGGACGCTGGGGTAGATTTTTCTGTCGTTAATGATTGGGGAAGTGGGTTTCAAGGCCAGATAGCGATTACGAATCAGGGCAATAGTCAGATGAATGGCTGGACCCTTGAGTTTGAGTTTCCTAACAAGATTACCCAAATCTGGAATGCTGAAATTGTCAGTCGTGAGGGCGATCGCTATGTTATCCGTGATGTTGGCTGGAACAGTGAGGTTGCCCCAAATGGCGAGATCTCCTTTGGGTTTATCGGAGAAGGCTCTGTATCTACTGAGCCCAGCAGTTTTGAATTGAATGGGCAATGGGTGGGTTCTCCGGCTCCAGCGCCAACGCCCAACCCGGTGCCAACGCCAACATCCGATCCGATTCCGACTCCGGTTCCAAACACACTGTTAGAACTCAATAAAACCTATACCGGGCGAGGCACCTATTATGGGGCAACGGGAGCCGGCAACGCTGGATATGATGTAGTTCCACTCGATAAGCGCGATATGATTACCGCCCTCAATCGGGTGCAGTGGAACAACTCTGAAGGGAGTGGAGCCTTTTTCCAGGTGTCGGGACCCTATCAAAGAGACGGCAAGGCAGATCCGATCACGGTTATGGTGGTGGATCAGCTGCCCGACCGAGGAGATGGCCTTGATCTGAGTGCAGAAGCCTTTGCCAAAGTGGCCGATCCCATTGATGGAATTGTTGATCTCCATTATGAATTGGTCAGTCCGGCTGACGATTTCATCACGCCTTATGGCCATCAAATTGGCGACGGGATTATCGTAGATCGCTTAACCGAGAGCAACCCCTGGTGGCCAGCGGTCAGGCTCACAAACCACCGCCATCCGGTTCAAGGGCTTGATCTCATTACTAATGGCGGTGAGATAGTACCGCTTGAGCGGAAATCTCACAACATTTTTGTCCTTGAGCAGGGCATTGGCGGTCCGATCAATGGCAAGCAGGACTTTGTCGCCACCGATATTTTTGGCCAACAGGTGAGGTTGAATGACATCGATATCACCAGTGGTGTTGGCGCTGATATCATCTCCGGCAAGCAGTTTGCGATCATGGCCTAGCGTGTTTTCTGGCCAAAGATCTACCTGGAAGACGATTCTACTGTCTCAATAACCAGAGGGATTTCGGCGGTCGCCAATGATGTCAGTCAGTTGTTGTGCGATCGCCAACAATTCCGTCTCCCGTCATCGCTTACCCACAATTTGCCTGCCAATGTTCCTAAGCTGAAGCTTAGAAACGAGAGAACTGCTAGATTCACCCTGTCACATCCTTGTCATATTTGTTTTATAGCATGTAACAACTAAAAGTGAATCAAGAGAGTCAAAGAGAGGTTTGTATACTCTTTCGTTGGCGCATTCTAGCAAAGCATTAGGGTCAGCTACAGAACCCGTCAGTTTTTGGGTCGCTATGACAAAAGGAGATTAAAAGTATGGCTTTAAATGTTGGCAAGGGCAGCTTCTTATGGGACGATACGACCGGTGCGAGTGATCCTGATAAACCATTAAAGGTTTATTATTATCGACCTGAAAAGGTTACCGCCGATACTCCCGTTTGGATTATTGCCCACGGTATGGGGCGTAACGCTGATGACTATCGAGACTATTTCGTAGATGCCGCAGCGGAGCAAGGGGCGCTCGTAATCGCGCCTCAATTTAAAGAATCTGACTGGAATGGCAGTACAGGATATAACCTTGGCAATATTTCGACCTCCCAGTCGAACCCAAAGCCAGTGGCTGAACAAGACTGGTCCTTCTCCAAAATCGAACCCCTGTTCGACTACGTTGTCAATACAGCCGAACCGACGATCGAGGCCAATGAATATAATATGTTTGGCCACTCGGCAGGGGCTCAGTTCGTGCATCGGTTTATGGCCTGGGTTCCGGATAATCGGGTGAACCTGGCAGTATCGGCCAATGCGGGTTGGTACACAGTCCCCCAAAGTGACAATGTCGGCTATCAATATGAGTGGCCCTACAGCACTGCTGGGGGGCCAGACAGCAATCCTTCAACGCCAGCTTACGATCCGTTTCCAGGCGAGAATATCGACAATTTTTTGGGATCTAATATGGTTGTTCTCTTAGGTGAGGATGACACCAAGCGGACCAGCAACCTGCGGCAAACAACCGAGGCGGATAAACAAGGAAAGAACCGCTTTGAGCGGGGACAGTATTTCTTCTCTGAAGGGCAGTCTGAAGCAACTGCCCGTGGGGTGGACTTTAACTGGGATCTGCAAACCGTTCCAAATGTCGGCCATGATGGTGAAAAGATGGCAGTTGCAGCCGCTGAACTTTTCCGGCAAGCTGATGTTAACCCCAACCCCAATCCTACCCCTGGACCAACCAGCTTAATCTGGGAAAACCTAGGTTTGAAAGACGAAGCGGCTGTTTTATCTGGCTCGGAATTTGATCTAGGCAGTGGGCTAACTGCAACGATTGATTGGAATACTCAGATAGATCGCGGTAGTTTTGTCCCTCATGGCGGCGATGATTTTGTCAGTTATGAGAGGGATATGAGGGGAGCTCATGAAGGCTTTTTGAACCTTGGGTTTAATAACGATGCGAACGATCCGAACGATGTGCTTAGGCTTTCTCTCCACTTTAATCAGCCTATTGTCGGTCTAGACTTTGATGTTTTAGATGTCGATGAGAGTTCATCCTTCGAAGATGCGGTTGAAATTTTTGTAGATGACGTTAACATCCGAGATATTCCAGATGCTTTCACCCTAGCTGGCGATCGCGTGAAGTTGGATAACGAAAGCTATTTGAAAGGCTTTGAAGGAAGAGGCGTCGCCAGCAAATCTAGTGAAAGCGCCAACATCCAAGTTTCGCTGGGCGGTAGGGAAGTCTCTAAAGTAGAAATTTTCTACTCTTCTACTAACGATGCTCAATCTAATCCTAGCAGCCAAAGCATTGGGATATCCGACCTGCATTGGGTGTCAACTTAGGTGAGACTCTTAGAATCGAGCAGAATACGCAACACAGGAGTCAGAATCCAGAATAGCTCCTGACTCCTGGATTCTGATTCCTGGCTCCTTATTTAGATGCAACCATAAGATATTCGGTCAATTTTCGGTCAATTTTTTGTCGAGTTGCGTAGACTGTGGTGTAAGCGCTCGGATTCCTCCTCCATCACCCGGAAACTGCTGTGGCAAAGGCTCCACCTCATGATCTTGTAAGGCCAAAATTATTTCTGTTTCTTCGACTTGCACTAACCAATATCCAGTCTGTAAGCCGTTAGGCTCCTCTTCTTGAGCAATCACGGCGCCGATTCGACCGACTCCGTATTTTGGATAAAGAATATTGACTCTTTCGCCGACTTGAATACAGTTTGAACTAAACAATTGGCTAA
>JAKSDM010000421.1 GCA_022360135.1 Pseudanabaenales cyanobacterium
GCCCCAGACTCTACCTGGGTGGGTTGGGATATCACTCGGTTTGGTCGCAGCGCCAGAGGGGAGCAGTTTTTACAGGGAACCTGGCGATCGCATACAGAAATCTGGCGAAATGGCCTTCCCCTCTGGCTTGACCGCCAATGGCTACCGGCTGGGCCAGAAATTCTCCAAAGCCCTCATGGTCTCGCAGGCTATCCCGTCATCGGCGCCTTTGTGATTATCGGCTATCCTGTCTCACCCGAAATCACAGCCCAAATTCGCACTCTCTGGAGATCTGAGACATCAGGCCAAGTTGGCGTCACTCGACTCTTGCAGGGCCTCCTCTGCCGCTACCGAGGCCACTCCAGCCAAGATGCCCGCCGCTGGTTTATCGAAGTGTGGAAACACCTGCGTCCCCGGTATCTAGGATGTAATGCCTGTTTACCTAGAGTATGGACAGGATAAGGGTAAAATTCCAATGATACGTAAAGACGTTGCATGCAACGTCTTTACGGGCAAATTATCGGGTTTATCCAAATAGTATTGACCAAATAGTATTGCACGGGAACCACTTGGCCGAAAATTGTGTCAAGCATTGGTGACCCCCATCTGGCCACTGGCATCAATTTGTCCGTGGCGCTTTAGCGTGTGCAGATGGGAGAAGTGCTTGCAACTACTGTGTGTCGGCAAGGCGGGTTATCTTTACACAAGTCTCGGATTGATCGATGAAATCTGATAACCTGCCTGAAGACTGACGATTAAATCAATCTCCCCTAAAGGGGTTGATCTGACCTTTAATCTTCCATGCAAAAGGTGTGAGGAAAGTTAAGCCATGTCTAAATTATTTCAGAAGTCTCTGCTGACTAGTCCAGCAGTTGTCGGCGCCGCCCTAATGATGTCAGGCGCTGCATTGGCTGCAGAATCGCCCAAGCTACTTAAGACGGCAGTTAAATCGTTTGATTTGACTGAGTCGCTCGAAATTTCTAACCTGGCAGTGTCTGATGTCGCCGTTGCCTCAGCGGGGCTGCCATCGGCGCCGGCAGCTAATATTGCCACGGCTAGTGGCTCCAGCAGTGACGTACTGGCGCAAATCAGCGCCTATAACAACGACTTCACCCAGTTGGCTCAGGTGACCCGTGTATCTGAATTGTCTGATGTGCAGCCTTCTGACTGGGCGTTCACAGCGCTGCGGCGACTAGTGGAAGAATACGAATGTATTGAAGGGTACCCCAACCAGCTCTTTCGGGGCCGACGGGCCATAACCCGTTATGAGTTTGCAGCCGGTCTGAATGCCTGTTTGAACGCTGTCCTACAACTGATTGGCGCATCGAGTTCACCAGAGGAGCTGTCTACCATTCGGCGGTTGCAAGAAGAATTTCAGGCGGAGTTATCAACGCTACGGGGTCGGGTGGATGTGCTGGAGGCGGACGTCGCTGAACTGGAAGCCAACCAGTTCTCTACCACCACCAAACTGCGGGGTGAAGTGACTGCACATTTGAATGCGCCATTTGATCAGGCGTTTGATGATGAGAATACGACGTTTGAATATCGGGCTCGCTTAAACTTTGAAACCAGTTTCACGGGAGAAGACCGGTTGCGTTTGCGGCTTCAATCGGGCACAAACAACGATGCGCCGCTAGGATTCCCAGGAGGATTTGACGATAGCTCCGGCGGTGATAATGATATCGAGCTTAATGATGTTTACTACCTTTTCCCAGTGGGCGATCGCCTCGAGGTCATTATTGCCGGTAACAGCATCAGCACTGATAATTTTGTCATCAGCACCATTGTCCCTTTTGACGGGGTTAGCGTCGGTGAAGCTGGGGAGCCGCTGCTCTATGACTTTGAAATGGGCGGCGATTCTGGCCTTGGTCTCAGCTACGCCCTAACCGACAATCTGTTGATTGACGCCGGTTATTCGGTTGACTCTGATGCGATCGGCAACCCAGACGGTCAAGGTGTTTTTGGCGGCGGCGGTCAGAGCTATATTGGCCAAATCAGCTACCTCAGCGATAGCCTACTCAATGCGGCTTTCGCCTTCCTCCACGGTAATGAGGACCCTGGGAGCGATGCGACTAATACCTTTGCGGGTTTAGTGAGTTTTGACCTGGGTCGGTTTGAGGTTGGCGGTTACGGTGCTTTCCACGACCAAGTCGATACCGATGAGGAGTCCTTCTCCTGGCAAGCGGGCGTTTCAGTTCCCGACCTCTTCTTCCAGGGCAACACCTTCGGCGTCTATGTGGGGCAAGCGCCTTCCTATGAGGAAGACGAGCCATTCTTTGCGGAAGCCTATTACGAAATGGAGGTGAATGAGTTCCTATCGATTACCCCGGCAATACTTTACGCCGAAGAAAACAACATTAACGATTCCCGGGTTGACAGTTCATCTGTTTACGGTGTTGTTCGGGCTGTTTTCAGGTTCTAGCCGCTGGCCAGAGCAATCGATCACTCTACTTTGGGTAAGTTGACGGATTGAGTTTAGGAAAAGGGCAAGGGGCAAAGAAGAAGGAAGCGCATCCCAATTGCCCCTCGTCTGCCGCTAATCTAAAATCCAAAATCTAAAATCCAAAATCTAGAATCCCAAGATTTTTATGCAACTGACACCGCAAGAGAAAGACAAACTGCTCATCTTCACGGCCGCTCTTTTGGCGGAACGTCGGAAAGAAAGGGGATTGAAGCTGAATCATCCCGAATCAGTCGCCTACATCTCAGCCGCTATCCTGGAAGGAGCGCGGGAAGGACGCTCAGTAGCTGAGCTAATGAGCTATGGAACGACGCTTCTGAGGCGGCATGAAGTAATGGAAGGGGTGCCTGAAATGATCTCCGAAGTCCAAGTAGAAGCAACCTTCCCAGACGGCTCCAAGTTGGTGACTGTGCATAATCCTATTCAATGAGTCTCGCCATGCCAAATTCTCTGCCAGAGCTGCCTGAACAGCCTGATATGGCGCTTGATCAGGCGCAGCGTCGGAAAGTCTTAGAAGGGATTGCTGAAAAACTGAGTGAGTATGTTTTTCCGGCGGCGGCCGAAACCATGCAGCATGACATCCATCAGCGGCTCAATGCCGGTGGATATACAGATATTGTCAGTGCGGCTCAACTGGCTCAAACGCTGACAGCCCAGATCCAAGAACTGAGCCAAGACCGCAATTTACGGGTGTTCTTTAGTGCTGAGCCTTTACCCCAATTAGACGCCAAAAGTGATCCAACGCCGGAGGAGCTAACTCTACAACAGCATCGCAGCAGCCTGCGAAACTTTGATTTTAATCGAGTTGAGCGCCTGCGGGGTAACGTCGGCTATCTGGAACTCTATGGGTTTGAAGCGCCTGCGTTTGCAGGGGAAACTGCGATCGCGGCCATGAATTTCTTGGCCCACACCAGCGCCTTGATCATTGACTTACGCCATAACGGCGGCGGCTCCCCTGGCATGGTCACCCTGCTGTGCAGCTATCTATTTCCAGCCCATCCCCCCATCCATCTGAACGACTTGTACTGGCGCAGGGATGATCGAACTCAGCAGTGGTGGACGTCGCCTTTTGTTCCAGGCAAACGGTATTTAGATAAGCCGGTTTATGTCCTCATTAGTCAAACAACCTTTTCAGCAGCAGAAGAGTTTGCTTACAATCTCAAACACCTCAAAAGAGCCGCCTTGGTGGGTGAAACCACCCGGGGCGGGGCGAATCCAGGAGCAGGGTATCGAATTAACGACCATTTTTGGATCTTTATCCCTACAGGTCGGGCGATTAATCCGATCACGGGCGGCAACTGGGAAGGGGTCGGCGTCATACCGGATGTTAAAGTTCCTGCCGAATTGGCCTTGAAGACGGCTCATCTGATGGCGCTGAAGACCTTGATTGAGAACAATACTGAAGTCGGATTGGGTAGGGAGTTGGAGGAATCGCTGCAGGCCGTCGAGGTGGAATTGGCAGACTTGCGAAAAGAGTTGATTAGCAAATTGGGAGGACGTCAATGATACCCGGTGAATTGATCGCTGAAGCGGGTGAACTTGAACTCAATCTAGGGCGCGAAACAGTTATGTTAAAGGTGGCTAACACGGGCGATCGCCCCATTCAAGTCGGTTCCCACTTCCACTTTTTTGAGGTGAATCAAGCTCTCTCGTTTGATCGCCTGCAGGCCCGGGGTATGCGGTTAGATATTCCTGCCGGTACAGCAGTCCGGTTTGAACCCGGCGACGAGCGCACCGTGAATCTGGTAGCCTTAGCTGGCAGCCGTGAGGTTTATGGTCTGAACGCCCAAATCAACGGGCCTTTATAAATCCTTTATGAACCTGTCCTTAATATCGCCGGGAGAATACTGAATTGGGCACAGCCGGCTCAGGATTGGTCTGGGCTGGCTGATTTAGCTCGTCAGGAGTCTGTTCGAGCCATCCGACATAGCGCATGGGTCGGCTTTTCGCCCCATTCGCCACAATGCCAAGTACCTTTAGACGACTGAGTTGAGTGATTGCTTTTCGCAGTTCCGTCTGAGTCACTTGTTCAAGCCGTGAAATTATGATTGTGCTATTGCAGAATGAACCCACCTGCAGCGCATCCACTACCTCCAAAAGCGGGGGCGTATCTAGCAGCACCAGGTCATACGCCTCTTTCAGGGCCGCCATCAACCTTCCCATCCGTTGGGAAGCCAGTAATCTGACTGGGTCAGAAGATTCCAACCCAGCGGGCAAGACATTTATTTTGACGTCCATCAGCGCCAGCTGGATAGGCTTCGCTGCTCCAGGGCCATGCTTAAGTAGGGAAGTCAACCCTCGGTCATTGGGTAGATTCAGTCGTTCATGCAGGTTGGGGCGGCGTAAGTCGGCGTCAATCACCAATACTCGTCGACCCAAGCGAGCCGCACTTAAGGCTAAGCCCAAGGTCAGCGTCGATTTACCTTCGCCTGGTAATGCCGAGGTAATCGTTAAAGATTCGGACTTTGAGGAACCGCCGAGCAGCTGAATATTTTTGTAAATCAAGTCAAGGGACTCGCGAAACAGAGGTTGCTGCATGATCTCAAGTCCGAAAGCAGAATTATCCGGCCCAGTTTGGTTGAGCCGGAGTGGACTTGGAAATCCATCAGCTGCAGTCACAGGTACGGTGGGAAGACTGCCCAGCAGAGGCAAGGCGGTTTGTTTCTCTAAATCTTCTGGGCTATGAACCGCATTATCGATAGCTTCACGGACAAAGGCGGCGACTCCCCCCAAGAATAGACCGACAACCCCCCCCAACATCAAGGTGTGAAGGGTGCTTGGACCCACTTTTTTACCTAGCTGTGGAGATTCTACCACCTGCCAGTTATAGCCTCCCCGAGCCAGCTTAGCACTGACTATTTGCTTTTCTTCTAGAAGTTTCTGCAAAACAGAACGCTCGATTTCAACTTCGGGCTGCAAGCGATCATATTCTGCGATCAAGCCTGGAAAATAATTCAATTCTTCCCGCAATGATTGTTCTGTCTCGACTAGACTCTGGTAACGCGCTTCCAAACTGGCTAAGTTCGCCTGAACTTCCGCTAGATTGCGAACCAAATCCAAGTCAACGGTGCTGAGTTGCCCGGCGCTCAAAATCCCCTCTGCCGGGAGAGCGGCCTGAGCCTGGGACTGTCCTAAAACTCGCTCAATCTCTTGGCGCAGCAAGAGAAGTTGATTTTGACGTTGGTCGAATAGGGTCTGAACACTCGGATCTGAATCAGAAAAGACGACTCGTCGTTCCGCTAGAGCCAGCTCAGTTTGCTGAAGTTCGTTTAGCAGGGTCTGATAACGAGAAGATTGGCTCAGTCGTGATTCGGTCAGAGCTGTTTCCGGGGAAAGCGCTAGCTGTTCTTGGAGAGTGGCGTAGAGCGCTTCTGCATCCTCATATTGGGCCTCAACGTCCTGTTGTTCCTGCATGACTCGGTTTAATGCAGCAGTGACTGCCTCAGCCTGTTGCTTTGGATCGATTAAGTTTTGTAGCTCGCGAAACTGCTCTAGCGCATCCTGAGAATCCTGCAAGTCCTTACGCGCGTTGTCAAGTTGCTCGTTTAGAAAGGCCAGACCTCGTGTCAAGCGTTGTTCTTGCTGTTTAAGATTGTAGTCCAGATAAATCTCTTGAAGCGCCTCTATTACCTTTTGAGTTTTAACCGGGTCATTATCAATGTAGACAGCCTTAAAAATTCGAGTTTCGATCTTGGCTTCAGAAACCTGGAACAGTTTCAAGCCATTGTGTACGATTTCGACAGTCAGGTCAGGATAGTCAGCACTGAGTAAATCCACTGCGTCTTGAATAAATTCAACGCTCCGCATCAGATTAAGCTGAGTGGCGTAATCTATTTGGTTAGAACGAGCTGAAGGGGGAGGACTTTCTGCCTCTGTCAAGTTCAGTTCTTCGTCAAAGTTAGGTTCCACGAGAAGCTGCATTGAGCTTTCGTAATTCGGTTTTGAATTCACCGCTACGAAAGCGGCGGCCGCCAACGTAACGCAGAAAGTTCCAAAGAACCAGAAACCACGGCGCACTAGAATTTTAAGTAGATGCCCATAGCCGATATCCTCTTCGGCTATAGGACTGAGGTTACTATCAGTCACAGCTTAGTATCACAATCTAGACAGGTGAGCAGATCAGCGGTAGATACCTAGCCTCGAATAACTTTTTCGACATCCCTATAAGTCTTCTCAACTGTCCTATCAACCTTCCGGAAAAAACCGGGTTCAATGAAGTTTTTATCGCCGTAACTTCGAATCGGTTGATAGCGCCAATCGACTGTTTCAGCCTCGATTAAAGCAGGCTAAATCTTATCCAGCGGCTGACATTGCCAAAGTCGGCAGTCAACTAAGGCGTCAACGATGCAGGCTCGCCGTTAGCTCTATATTAAATTTGTTTAAAGATAGTGATTACCAGCCTGATCAACGAGATTGCTCGGTGGATCAAGCTTAGGTGTGAGGTAAAGGCGATATTTATCCTCGTTAAGGTATGTCAAATCCAATTCATTTTGTGTTGAACCGGACAGTACCTTTGGGCGCGGGCATTCTGGTCGCGATCTTAGGCGCTGTGACCTACTCAACTCCCACCGCCGCTCAAGGATTATCCTTCCAACTCAGTCAAATGATTTCCCAGGGCAATACTTGGGAATCAGATTACGCTCTGGGACCGGGCGATCGCATCAACATCGATATCTATGGGGCCGAGGAATATAGTGGTGAAGTGCTGGTGCTTCCAGACGGCACCGTGAATTTGTCCCGAGTCGGAAAGGTTCTCGTTCAGGGCCTAACTTTTCAGCAAGCCACCGACCTGATTGGCTCTCGCTATGCTCCCTACTTAAGGCGGATTTGGGTCACAGTGACCCCAGTAGCGCTGCGGACGGTAAGAGTTGGGATTTCAGGCGAGGTCAATCGTCCAGGGTCATACGCCATTACTCCGGAAGGGAGCGGCAATCGCGATTCTGAGCCGCCGACGCTAACTGTAGCGATTCAATTGGCGGGAGGGATTACCCCCAACGCCAATTTACGTCAGGTGCAAGTTCGCCGCCCCAAAGGGGCTGGAGATCATCAGACAATCACAGTTGATCTCTGGGATCTTCTGGTGACTGGCGATTTGAGCAAAGACATCTTGCTTCAGGGGGGGGATTCAGTGTTCATTCCCACGGCAAAAATGATGGATCCGGCAGAAGCCAGTCAACTGGCGACCGCTAACTTTGCTCCAGAAACGATTCGGGTGTATGTTTCTGGAGAAGTGGGCAGACCGGGCGCGATCGAGGTGCCGCCAAATACTCCGCTGAACCAGGCTTTACTAGCAGCAGGCGGGTTTAATGAACGGGCGGCGACCCGTTCGGTTGACCTGGTTCGGCTGAATCCCGACGGCACAGTTGCGCGGCGGGAAGTTGCCGTTGATTTTGACCAAAATATCAATCACGAAAACAACCCCGCCCTGCATAACCAAGATGTTATCCTAGTGCGCCGATCCGGCATGGCCGCATTTTCTGATAACGCCAGCCTTTTCTTGGGGCCAGTCGGCAGGTTTCTGGGAGATGTGTTGAATGTGATTAGAATTTTCAACTGAGATAAATTAGGGGTAAACAGGTGCATCCCAGAGTATGATACAAACGCTTTATTCTGAGGATGCCGCCGACCGCCCATGCCTAAACTCCCTATAATCAAAAGTATTTACACCGATGGCGCCTGTTCAGGCAACCCTGGTCCTGGCGGTTGGGGAACCGTCATCTACTTCACCGATGGAACCGTCCACGAACTGGGCGGAGCCGAACCTGAGAGCACCAACAATCGGATGGAAATGCAGGCCGCGATCGTCGGTTTAGAATTTCTCCTTGCTGCCGATCAGATAGAGCCGATCGCCCTCTATACCGACAGCGAATACGTCAAAAATGGCATCACTAAATGGATTAAGGGCTGGAAGAAAAAAGGCTGGAAAACCTCCACTGGCAAACCTGTGCTGAATCAGGACCTGTGGGAGACGCTCGATGACTTGAATGATCGCGCCGCTCAGCAGCTTGAAACGCCAGTACAATGGCTATACGTCAAAGGACATGCGGGCGACGCGGGCAACGAGCGATGCGATCAGATTGCTCGGGCATTTTCGCTGGGGCGGCGAATTACCCTGAAGCAGAGGGCGAAGGAGCATGGGAAAGCAGGAAAAGGAGAGACTGATAAAGGGGAAGGGACGATCGCGATAACCGTTAAAGCGGCTGCTGATCCACCCAGCGACGCTAAGCTGACGCAAACGCTAGAATCCAATCACCAAGCTGACCTAGCTGGACCTGTTACACCGATAGCGGATCCTGGGTTTCCCCAGACTCTAGAGAATATGACAGGCTTATCCCGCGAAACCAAGGTCGTTCAACTCCGCCATGTTTTGGAAACCTTGCACATGGCGGATGAAATTGCTGCCCAGGGGTATTTGATTACCAGTACAGAGTTAGCTGACCTAATAGGCGTTAGCGCCAATGCCGTTACCAGTCGGGGGGATTACTGGACTTGGCGAAATTGGACGGTGTCGCGAGTACAGCGAGAGGGCAATCAGATTTTGTGGCAACTGGAACGGATTGACTGATTATAAACAACAAAAAATCAAGCAACTTTTGCAAAAATTTATGTAAGTAGACCTTTCAATTAAACTCCTTTTACAAAACGTTAATTTCACCAGAAATAACCCCTTGACTCCACGCTATTTCGCAGTTAGCGCTATAACGTGAAGTACCTAAATGACTCTGCCAGTAACAGCAAAGGAGTAAATGGTGTTGAGGAAGCGGACTTCCTTTAAGGAAGAAATGGGGGCATTAGTTGACGGATTGGATCTGCCAGATTTACAGAAAAAGGCGATCAAATCTCGCTGGCTAGATCAGGTTGTACTGCTGGAACGCAAAGCCAACCGGGCTGAGAAGAACTACTATCGCTCGAAAATTGTCAACATTGTCAGTAGCCTGCTCCTGGCGGCTTTAGTGGCGCTGAATGTGGGTGATATCGGCAATCAGCAATTCAAAGGATTCGTTCGGCAGTGGTCTCCCGCTGGGTTAATTGGACTCAGCCTGCTAGTAACCCTGAGCGCCACCCTGGAAGGAATCGGTGGATTTGGTGAAAGCAGGCGACAGTATCGTCACATGGTGGAAAACTTAAAGAGTGAAGGTTGGCAGTTTTTGCAATTGGCGGGGTCTTATCAGCAAGCTCCCAGTTATCAAGAGGCGTATTCAACCTTTTCGACTCGGGTGGAACTGATTATTAAGGGCGATATGGAGATCTTTACGGCTGAAGTCTTTAGGGAGAAGGAGTCAGCAAGAGAA
>JAKSDM010000216.1 GCA_022360135.1 Pseudanabaenales cyanobacterium
CGCTCGGGAGATGACAGTCGCTCTAATGCCTTTGGGCGAAATAGTCGGTTTTTAGGATCCATTGCGATGGTAAATGTTTAACTGAAAGACTGTGATTAGAATAAAATGCGCCCTGGTTATTTAAGTGGCGCAGAGTACAAAATGGAACAGACCTTAAAGTTTGGTCTCCTTCGCAACAAAAGCCTGAGATTAAGCAAGTTGGAGATTAAGCAAGTTGGAGATTGAGACTGTATTCCACGTCAATGAGCACTACTTATTTGCCGAGTCATCAGGCGCTGAAATACCCCGGGCTGTTCCATCAGTTGCTCAAAGTCGCCTTGTTGAACAATTCGGCCTTTTTCCAGCACATAAATGCGATTGGCATGGCGAATTGTACTTAAACGATGGGCGATCGCAATCCGCGTCACTTTCATCTGTTCCAGATTCTTACTAATTAACGCCTGAGTTTGGTTATCCAGAGCACTGGTGGCCTCGTCCAAGATTAAAATTTTAGGCTTTAAGACCAGCGCTCGAGCGATCAGTAATCGTTGGCGCTGTCCCCCAGAGAGGTTTGAGCCGCCCTCTGAAATGATCGTGTGCATCCCCATCGGCATTGCTTGAATATCATCGGCAAAGCCAGCTAATCTGGCCGCCTCCCAAATTTCATCCAGCGAGATCAGAGCCCCGGCTGCAATATTCTCAAGTAGAGCGGCGCTGGTGATTCTAGCATCTTGTAACACCACCCCTAATTGCCGACGCACCGCCGTTAAGTCCAGTTTAGATAACTCTTGCCCATCGTAGTAAATGGCGCCCTGTTCAGAGGTCTCAAACCCCAACATTAAGTTAATAATGGTTGATTTTCCACTGCCCGAAGGACCCACCAGGGCAATGAATTCCCCAGCCTTGGCCTCAAGCGTGATCTGATCTAAAATTAGTGGACCATCGGGTTGATAGCGAAACGTAACGCCGTCTAGTTTGACATGGCCAGATAGCTCTCCTGGATGAATTTTACTGTCGTCTACTTCTGGCTGCGCGGTTAGAATAGGCAGCCCCCTTTCCCAGAGAATACCGGCTTGTAACAGGTTGATGCTAAGGTTACTCAAGGATGTCACCCCGGCCATAAAGAGGCCAAAAGCTGAGTTAAACGCTAGAAAAGCTCCGGTTGAGAGGCTGCCGGTTTGGGGCTCAGCCGGGTTGATTAGAGAGACTGCAAACCAAAAGAACAAAATTGAACTCAACGTCGGCAAGATGGTGTTAAATACGGTTAAGCTATCCTCCAGCAATTGAGTATTGATAACGAGTTTGAGCTGCTGAGCGTATTGTTTAGCCCAGTAAGCGAAAGCTCGATTCTCCGCCCCGGCTACGCGCAATTTAGGAATACCGCCAATAATCTGCACCATAGCGCTGAAGAGGGAGCTATCAAGCGCTTGCAGCGCTCGGAATTTTTGCAGCGCCATCAGGTTAATGGTATTGGTCACCAGTACTGAAACCCCGGCGACGAGCACAGCAATCCAGGCTAGATGAGGGCTATAGAAAAATAGCAGTAATAGATTGAGCAACGAAAAGCAGCTGGTGAGGAGAGTTGACAAGGTTTGGCCCCCCAGCAGCTCCTGAATCTCACTGATGGCGGCTACTCGATTGGTCAAATCGCCGGTGGAATGCTGGCGAAAGAAAGACAATTTTAACTTCAATAGGCGATCCCAAATAGCAGCCTGGGTGGTTAATTCAGTGACGGTTTGGACTCTCAAGAGCACTTGGTCCTGGATGAACTGAAAGGCGGCCATCCCTAAGTTGGCGGCCAATAGTCCGAAGCCGAGTTGGAAGAGTAGTTGACGATTCGCATCTGGAATCACCTGGTCAATCAAAACTCCGGTTACAAAAGGCGTAACCATCCCGGTTAGGGTGGACGCAACGCCGATCCATCCGAGGCTAAGGTAGTCCTTTGCTCTGCCCCGTCCAATAATTTTCGCCATATCCCAGGCGCTTAAGGCTCGATCCGGCAAGGAGCGATAGAAGATATAGGCAATCGGAGAAAGCGCTTCAATCGTGCGATGGCTGAGGGGGGTGCGGGTGTGAGTTTCTGGATCGAACAGCTCGTAATGACCCGATTTAGACGGCAGTATGGCGACCGGGCGATCATCATAGGTATACCCTAGCAGTGGACCTTGGTCGTACTTCCACCAGTCTGCTTCTAGGGAGACTCGCTGCGTGCGAATCCGGGAAGCTTGGGCGATCGCCTCTACCGGGTCTTGGTGTTTTTCCCAATCGCCTTCAACGGTTGGCGCTTGAATAGGAATTCCTAAGCTGCGTCCCACTGCTCCGGCCGCACTCAATAACGCCTTATTTGGGATCGTATCGGGGAGCGTATCCAGGCTCCAAGAACTCGTCTGCTCACCTTGGATGACATTAACTAATCCTTCTAAGGCCGCCTCGGCAGACCGGCGGTTCAGTTTTTCCCGTTGTTGCAGAAGGTCGAAGGTCTGTTCAATCTCCAGTTGCTCCAGGTCCGCCAGCTTCGCAAAGAATTGAGTGTGTAACTTGTTCAATTGAGTTTGCCGCTCGTCTTCGTCCATCTGCATGGCGCTGTTGATATCTATCCACGAGAAAGATGTCCCCATAAAAACAGAATGGAGAGACTGACTCCAGTCCATCACTAAGGTGTTGAGGGGGCGATCGAGATCGGCTGATTGCGGCTGGGACAACGTCATTTCGCTTAAGGTCAATTCGCTTAAGACCGTCGGTTCAAGCTCGATGGCTAAAATTGTGTAGGGACAGTGCTGATCCAGCTGCATTTCAAACAGCGCTTCGTTCGCTCTAACGCTAAATAGATAGCGCCGTTTTCCTTTAGCGCTTTCCGAGTTGGCGGCGATCGCAAATACCGCCATTGAGCCGGACTGGAGTAGCCACATGCGCCCGACTCGATCTTGTCGGGAGCGTTCCGTTGTAATCCAAAGAGAAACTGTCATCTAAACTAACTTATATAATTCCGGCCGCAGACTTGATGAGCTGGGCATAAGGACCTTCTTCAACCGCCTGCATTTGTTTGTGGGAGCCTCGTTGCGCCACCTTACCTTGATCAAGCACAATAATTTCGTCACAGTCTCGGATGGTGCTGAGTCGATGGGCGATGATGATACAAGAACATCCCCGCTGTCGGAGGTTATGATCAATCCGGCGCTCTGTCTCAGCATCCAAAGCGCTGGTGGCTTCATCCAGGATCAGGATAGTGGGATTGTTCACCAGGGCGCGGGCAATTTCTAAGCGCTGGCGTTGGCCGCCGCTTAAGTTGGCTCCGGTTTCGAGGAGGGGGCTGTCAAAATTACCCGGCAGGGATTGAATAACTTGATAAATTTCAGCATCTTGGCAGGCTTTAACCAACTGCTGTTCTGGAATGGTGGTGTCCCAAAGCAGCAAATTTTCTCGGATGGAGCCGCTGAACAAGAAGATATCCTGCTCGACCAGGGCTAGAGAATGGGTCAAGATGGCGCGAGGAACCTCTTCAATCGGCGTGTCATCCAGCAAAATTTTGCCAGACCAGGGTTGATAGAGGCCGCTGATCAGTTTTGACAGGGTTGATTTGCCGGAGCCGCTTTTGCCGACTAGAGCGATGCGTTCTCCCGGTTGCAACACTAGATTAAAGTTTTCAATCAGCGGTGGCTCCATTGGAGAGTAACCGAAGGTGACATGGCGAAATTCCACCTGTCCCTGAAGTCGATGAGAACCTAACGTAGGCGTTGGATTGCTGTGATCTCGACTCGATTCAACTGCGGTTGGTGACCCTTTCTGGAGCATGGGATCCACAGGGTTGCGCAATACATCATCCAGCCGTTTTAAACTCCCTTCGAGTTCCTGAAGATTGCCGCCAAACCCCACTAATTCCTGGACTGGCGTCAGAAAACTCATCATCAGACCTTGAAACGCAATCAGCATCCCTAGACTGAGATCGCCGCTCATGACTCGTAACCCCCCAATGAACAGCACCAGGAAGCTGGCCAAGCCAGACAATAAAATGGGTAAAATTCCTAAAGTCTGGTTGGTTAACGCCAGCCCTTGTTGAATGTTGACGACTTTGGCGTAGCGTCCCGCCCAGCGAGCAAAAATATCGGACTCCAGAGCCGACGCCTTAATTGTTTTCATGCTTTGCAGCGTCTCAATCGTTATCCCAGAAAGCTTGCCTTCATCCTGGGCAAGGCGGATACTGGCGTCAATCCGTTTGCGGGCAATCCATTGCAGCGCGATCACGTTGATGATGGCGAATGCAATGCCAATGCAGGTGAGCATCCAGTCGTAGGCCGCCATGACCAAGGCATAGAAGAAGAGCATGACGGTGCTGATTACCGTGGTCGCCAACTGTCCGGAGAGAATCTCAGCCACCTGATTATTGAGCTGGATGCGATCGCTAATTTCTCCGGCAAACCGCTGAGCATAGAAGCCAATGGGTAGGCGCAAGATATGCCATAGAAAACGGCTAGACATACCGGCAGCCAACTTCACCCTAAGCTGGCGCAGAAAGCGCAGTTGAAGTAAACTCAACAATCCTTGCGCCACCAGGGTGAGCGCCATCCCTAAAACCAACGGACGCAACCAGTCAATGCGATTTTCAACCAGAATTTGATCGACAAAGACCTGACTAAAGACCGGAATGGCAATGCCAGGAATCACCAGTAAGAAACCTGCAATCACGCAGTAAGTAATCGCGACGACCGAGCCGCTGAGGCGGTCAGCAAGAGCCAGGATTAGACTGGGCTGTCGCCCTCCCCTTCTGGAAGCCAGAACCCGGTTCAAACGTCAGCACAACCCCTGTGAAGGCTTCGTCAAATTCTTCAAAGTCAACGCTGCGGGGGCCTGTTTCTGGGTCGTTGATAAATACGCGATTACGGCCAAAGCCCTCCACAACCAGAAAGTGGTTGAAGTTCCAGAAAACGATGTACGGGGGTTGCAACTCTACCAATTGTTCTAGCTCCACCTTGTACCCTTTGGCGAGCATTCCATAACGCTGCGACGCTTTAATCAGATTGGCGGCTTTACTGCCATCACGAGAGATACCGCACTCAACTCGCAGTGCTGCTAATGGAACGATGCGGTCATAGTAGGCGAGAATAATACCGAGCGCGGCGGCTCCACATTCAACCGCCTCCATTTGTAAAACGGTAGGTGTTTTAACGCGGCGAGGAAGCCTAGTTTTAGAAGATGACATACAGGTAGGCGCACAAGATTCTAAATCATAATTTAAAGCATCTGGGTAATGCAAAGTTAACTTCTTTACCCAATCCGTCTAGGGTTTTCAAGAACACACTGTAGTCATCATTAAGATGCGCCGATACTATCCCCGTCCCCAGCAAGTGTTCTGTCGATTTTCCCTCAAAGAAGCAACTGAACAGGTATAACAGTGTGCTCAGGATGCCTAAAGTCCAGCTTGCATACCCTACACCCTATACCCCACACCCCACCTTGCGGAGACGTGTTCAATCCAAGAGATATTCCGTAGGGTGGGCATTGCCCACATGGCTTATTTCAGCGCCATTCCCCATACCCTACACCCCACCTTGCGGAGACGTGTGCAATCCAAGTGTGAAGCTATAGCATTAACACGGCGGCGCCATTCAGCTTGCCGTATTCAGAGGCTCGTGTCTGAGCGCGACGAATCGACTGTCCCGTCATCAGTTCAACCATATCCAAATGATATCCGAATCCAATATATAAACAAAATTAAAAGCCATTTTCATAGCAGTCATCATCCCGAACACTGCCGTCAGCCATGAAGGTGCGGCAGAATTTGGCGCTGCTGAAATCGCTACTCTCTAGGTAGCGAGCCTGTTTCAAATCGGCCTGACGTAGATTCGCCCAACTGAAATGGGCGTGATGCAGGTTAGCCCCGTGCAAAATTGCGCCGTCTAGGTCAGCGTGATTCAGGATTGCTCCGTGCAAATTTGCATTAAACAGATCCGCTTTGATGAGGCAGGTGCGATGTAAATTAGCTTCTCGTAAATCGGCTTGGTTCAAAATCGCTTTACATAAACTAGCGCGACGTAGATCTGCTTTCGTCAGATTTGCTTTATAAAGATTAGCTCCGGTTAAGATGACGTCACACAAGCTGGCCTTACGCAGATTCGCCTTTTGCAAATTGGCGCCGCAAAAATTGGCTTGAGAGAGGTTAAGCTTTTGCAGATTGGCTCCCCTCAAATCTACCTGCCGAAAATCTCTTTCACCTGATTGGTAAAGCGCTTTCAGTTCATCAACATCCATGGTTGCAACCCACACCCACCCAATGACAATTGATCTGTACTCACTATTGTTCCATCAGTTTGGGGTTGACGACCATTTCCATTTATTGCAGAGTGTAAAACATCTGGGGCGTTGCTGATCCAGGTGATGGATTAAGGTCTGTAACCTTTGAAAACTGATTCAAAATCGTCCCGCAATTAAGCAACGCCACATCTGGATGATTGATCAGGGCGTGATCGAGCAGCTGATTAATCTGCCCGCAAAAGATAAACTGCATTTTTGCGGACATCGTCGGGTATATCCATCAGGTCCTTTCCGCCAAGCTAAGAGCTAACCCCAATCTTCCTAACCTGTCTACTCTCTACTTTCTCAATCAAACTCTCCGCCATTTCAATGGCCATGATCGTCAGAGTCCGTTCTGTTTGCCCATTTGCACCCTCATCACTGGGGGTTTGATAAACGTGGGGATTGGTCAGCATAGCGGCTAGTAATTGGGCCGCGATTTGTTTGATTTCATCAGGGTTAGACGCCATCTTTTTCTCCCTCCGGAACGATAAGTGATCCTGAACTGATCTGCCATTCAATTCGCTGCTGAGGAGGCTACTTCTAACCCTAAGAAAAAAATCTGAGGAACTTGTGAAGAAGAGAGCCCCTGCTCCCCCTGCTCCCCCTACTTTTCGAGTGACGTGTTCACCCAACTAAAGGATTAATCCTGATCAGGCCAAGGCCAATCCAGCGCTTCAGCGATATGATTGGCCAGATCGACGGGTTCAAACAATTGGGGAATTACAGCCGTCACTCCCAGTTGGCGAAACTGTCGCTGCACCCCAGATCGAGCGCTCTCGGCGATGACAATGACGGGAATATGTTGAGTTGCCGGGTTGGCTTGTAAGGCCTGTATGAAGGATAGTCGGCTGGTTTCTAGCAGGCTGGCGTCTAGCAGAATGGCGTCCGGTCGGGAAACGTCAGCCAAAATTAATCCTTCGCTTTCTGAATCGACTGTTAGGACTTCCCACCCCACCGTCATTTGTAAACTTAGTTTGATAACTCTTAAGGCGTCTTTTATGTCACTAATGACCAAGATGTGTTTACTACTCACCTCAATAATCAATCATTTAAATTTGCAATTCGCTTAAACAGCCACTCAGCTTAGAGTTAAAATATGAGGAACTTATGAAGGAAACTCCCTTACAAGCATTTTTCATCCCTATCTTGGCAAAACACATTTGCTCACAGCCGCCAGTCCAGGATCTTGGCTATCTGATTCGCCAGGGTTAGTGAATTAAAGGGTTTAGTGATCACATCTGCAACCCCAATCTCCTTATACTGGCGCTGTTCCGTCGCCTGTGCTTTGGCCGTGAGTAAAATAACTGGGATAGTCTGAGTTTTGGAATTTTCCTGGAGTTGCTTAAAGGTTGTAATTCCATCCATTTGCGGCATCATCACATCTAGCAAGACAACATCTGGCTGTTCTGTTTCAGCCTTGATGACGCCTTCTGGGCCTGATGTCGCAGTGACCACCTCCCATGCCGTCATCATTTTCAGACTGAGTTTGGCGACAGCCAGAATGGCTTCTTCATCATCAATGATTAAAATTCGCCGGGTGGTCATGATAGCAGCCCCCTGCCTTGCTGCTTTCTGACAAGGTGAAGCGTTAGAACTCTTCCTGAATCTATAAAAGCGCCATTAATTTTTCTCTCCATATCAAACAGCCCTAAACCAGAAGGAACTTGTGAGTATTGGTGCATCTTATCAGCCTGAATGTCTCACTCTCTTGCAATTGGCAACTTGACGTAAAAGCTGCTGCCTTTACCCAATCTGCTTTCCGCCCAGATTTTACCGCCATGCTGCTCGACAATCCTGCGGCAAATAGTCAGTCCCAGACCGGCGCCTCCCTTACTGCGAGAATCAGAAGCATCAACCTGCTGGAAGCGCTCGAAGACACTCTCTAGCTTATTGGGAGGAATGCCTTGGCCTTGGTCTTTAATTTGAAAGGTTATGTATAGTGTAGAGTTTGGGGATTTTGGATTTTGGATTTTGGATTTTGGATTGATAGCCTTAGGGGCAATCATCTCCCCCATCTCCCCATCTCCCTCTACTTCCCTATCTCCAGGCGCCAATTCGGCGGTTAACCAAATAGTTCCCCCGGCAGGCGAGAATTTGATTGCATTGCTGAGCAGATTGGTTAGGGTTTGTATGATGTAGTCGACGTCAACCTCGATCAGGATGGAGGTAGGGGGGGTTGAGAGGGTGACGCCATGCTGTTGGGCCATGCCTTGCATTGCTTCTGTAGCTCGCAGCATCAATTCAGCTGTATCACAGGGTTGCTTATCCATTTCCACTTTGCCGGACTCGATGCGCTGGAGGTCGAGGACATCACTGACTAGACGCACCAAGCGATCGGTGTTTTCATCAGCAATTTCAAGCATTTGCCGCCCCTCGTCTGAAAGGATGCCGAGGCGGCCAGTGGCGAGGAGTTTCAAAGAGCCATGGATTGAGGTCAGAGGTGTTCGCAACTCGTGGCTGACAACTGACACGAACTCATCTTTCATCCGGTCGATGACTTTGCGATCGCTAATATCGCGACCTTCAGAAATTAGCAGCACCACTTGTCCGGCTTCATCGGTCACGGGTTTGAGGGAGAAGTCAATCGTGGCGATCCGATCGTGAGCGCCTAGAACATCCACTTCGTAACGGACAAATTGACCTTGAGCGGCTTGGGCGATCGCCGCCCTCAAACGAGTTTGAGTTAGGCTCGAAAGAGTCCACCAGTGAGCTTGCCAAAAGGGTTTACCAACGACATCCGACAAAGCAACCCCGGCAAAATCCAAAATAGTTTGATTCACCTCAATCAAGAGACCATCTGGCTGCAGTAGGCCCATAAACTGAAATGTATTATTGAAAATAGCCCGGAACGTCCGCTCATTTTGCCCTAGCGCGGTTTCCACCTGCTCCCGTTCATGGATTTCCTGTTGCAATTGTTGATTGGCTCCAGTCAGTTCCGCTGTGCGTTCTGCGACTTTTTCCTCCAGGTGGTTGAGCAGTTTGGCTTGGGAGAGCGCAATCCCCATTTGATCGGCTAGCTGCTCCAATAACTCAATTTCGCAGGACTGCCACTGCCGGGTTGTGGCGCAATGATGCACGACCAGTAGTCCCCATTTACAATGGTTAGTAAAGATGCAGACAGCCAGGCGGGCTTGAACGCTAATCTGCTGCAACTGTTCTCTGAAGCCAGGGTCGATCGCTGCTGTCTGCAGGTCTGCATCGGCTAGAATCGTTCTTTGACTATCTGGCTGCGGGTATGCTCGCAGAAAATTATCCGGGGGAAACAAGCGGCCCAATACCGTTGGCCATTCTGGCTTAACCGCCTCTGCCAGCACCCTCTCAGCGCCGTCTACTTGAAATTGATTGATTAAAACGCGGTCAGCCTGAAGTAGCTTCTGGACCTCTGTAACGGTAGTTTGCAGAATTTCATCTAGCTGGAGGGATTGATGGATCTTTCGAGACAGGTCGGCCAGTAATTGTATCCGTTGGTTCTGCAGTTTTAAAGCGTCTTCCGCCGCCTTGCGCTCGGTGATATCTGTGTGAGATCCCAGCATTCGCACGACATTGCCGTTTTCATCCCAAAGCGCCTGTCCCCGGTCGAGAATCCACTTATAGCCGCCGTCTTTGCACTGAAGACGATATTCTTTAGCGTAAAAGGGGGTTTTCCGCGCAAAGTGGTCATCGTGGGCTTGCATGACTTGGTCAAAATCATCGGGATGCACACGCCGTCGCCATTCATCCAGAGAATGAGAGATTTCAGAGTCTTCAAACCCCAACATCTCCTTCCAACGCTTGGAGAAAAAGATTTCGCCAGTTTGAACATTCCAGTCCCAAATGCCATCATTGGTTCCGCGTAATGCTAATTGCCAGCGCTCCTCACTTACCCGTAGAGCCTCCTCCGCCTGCTTACGATCGCTAATGTCTTTGTGCGTCCCAGCCATGCGCAAAGGTTTACCCGCCTGATCGGAGGCCACAACTTTGCCGTAATTGGCAATCCATTTCCATTCCCCCGATTGGGTTAAGATTCGATATTCAAAAGTGAACGGGACCGAACTGTTAGCCAGATGATCATTCAACCTTTGCATCACCCAAGGTTTATCGTCTGGATGGATCAGCCTTTCCCAGGCGCTGACGTGTCCGGGAAGTTCACCCACGCTGTAACCCAGCATTGCCAACCAACGGGGACTTAAATAAACGTTTCCATTCCGGATGTCCCAATCCCATAGGCCATCGCCAGAGCCCTCCAGAGCTAGTTGCAACCGTTCTCCGCTCTGCCGTAACTCGGCTTCCGCCTGCTTGTGGTCGCGAAGTTCGCGATCGTAACGCCTAATTTTCTCTCTAAGCTGGGCATTGACTGCTGAGAGCCCAGCCATTCGCTCCTGAATCCGCTGTTCTAACGCCTGTTCTGAATCGGTGATTTGTCTGTCAGACCCCATTGTTGTCGGATTTTCATCCCCTCAAAGATTGTACTCGCTCTAAACGGTTAAGCACCCTAGTGGCCAGCTCCGCCGCGACGACGGGTTTGCTCATGTAGTCATCGGCGCCGATGGCGAATACTTGATGTTGAGTCTTGGCGTCCGTATGCGCGGTCAGAAATAATACTGGCAATTGGCTCCAATGAGGATCACTGCGGAGCAATTGACACAATTCCAGCCCATTTACATCAGGCATTTCGACATCCAAGACTAGAAGGTCTGGCTCTACCCGCTTAAGCACATCCCAGAATTGGTGGGGATCCTCCAAGGTTGTGAGCTTAAAGTCCCAAGGGGCCAGCAGAATCTGCAGCGTACCCAGCAGCTGAGGATCGTCATCCACAATCATCACCTTGGCCCCAGGATTAGATTTTCCTCCGGTTTGAGCCACCGATGCTACGATTTGGCTGGGGGTGACTGGCTGGGGTAAACAAGCATGAGCGCCGCGGCGGAGTACTTCGATCCGATCAGTTAGGCGATCGCTATCGGTGACCGCCAGCACCAGTAGTGAAGGCGTCTGATAGGCCAATTCTTCAATGAAGGCCAATCCCTCTGACTGAGATATCAGAGCGTCTGAAGCAGGATTAGAAAAGCAGATCTTGATTAGCACCGCATCCAGAGGCTGACGATCGATAAATTCTCTGGCTTGGGATAGGGTTGGGGCGAATTCAGTGTGAAGGCTATGGGCCGCTGCCTGTGGCTGAGTCAATAGGGTAGGGTCGTGAACCACCAGTAACCGCAATGGCTCCATCTGAGTTGATTCCAGGAATTGCCCAGTTGGCGTCGCCTCAATTTCACGCCGCAGCGCCGCCACTAGCAGCTCGAATAGCTTCACTTGAGCTGGCTCCAACGGGGTGATCTCTTGCAGCAAGTGTTCTAGCCGCTGCGCTAATCGTGACCCCTCCGCCAATCCAAAGGTCCCCAACGTTCCAACCAAACTATGCACGGCTTGTTGAGCCTGCTGCTGGCGTTCATCATTGAGTGCGCCTACTGGCAAAACAGCGAGCGTTTGCTCCAGCACCCCTAGACGCCCCATGATTTGCCCTTTATATTGCTCCCAAGCGCCTGCGATCGCCGCCAAAGCCTTAGTCTGCTTGCCTGTTTGGAGACTCGCTGGCGGCGCTGAAGTCGGCGGAATTGGTTCAGTTGGCTGTGATTTGAGACGATAACCCAAACCATAGACCGTTTCAATCAGGTCAGGCGGCGCATCCACCGACCTGAGTTTTCGACGTAATCCTTTGATGTGAGTTCTGACCGTATCCTCACCTGGCGAATCTTCCGCCGACCAAACATTATCGATAATAGCGCCGAGGCTGAAAACCCGATTGGGACTGCGGAGAAATAGCTCCAGCAAGGCATATTCCTTCGGTGTCAACTGCAAAGGATAATCGCCATAAATCACCTTGCAAATGCTGGGATTTAAGCTTAACCGCCCCCACTGCAAGATCGTGGGCAGGGACTGACTGTCTCGTCGCAGAAGCGCCCGAATTCGGGCCGCTAATTCCTCCAGGTTGACCGGCTTAACCACATAATCATCGGCGCCTGCATCCAGTCCTTTAATTTTGTCTGGACTCTTATCCCGCGCTGTCAGCAGGAGGATGGGCATTTGATATCCATGGGAGCGCAATCGCTGACAGAGACTGATCCCATCTAACTTAGGCAGCATCACATCCAGCAAAATCAAATCATAGTCAAAAACTGACACGTACTCCCAGCCCGCTTCCCCATCTGTGGCAGTATCGACGGCATAATGCTGCTCAACAAGACTCTGCCTGAGTATCTCAGTTAGGGGCTGATCATCATCTACTAGCAGAATTCTCATCTGGGCAATTGAAATCGATTTGATTGAAATCAGTTTATTTGAGTAATCTTAGGCGATCAATAATCCAACAGGTAACGAGATCTTGAACTTTTAAAGCAAATAAAAAATCTTCCTATCCTAATCTTCAGGAATTCCTACTTAACCAGCTTTTTCTTGACCATGTTTTAATAATAATTAATAACAATAATTTTATATTAGTAATTTAAAGATTTATTGCCAGCACAGAAAATATATTGCTGAAGCAAGTGAAAGTAACCTCCGGCAATGCCGGAGGTTTTAGCATATGGGAGCCGCTCAAAGCGACTTTCTGACCTTCACCCTGACTGCCTTGAGTTCTATCTGGGATTTAGTGACAACTTTTTGGGGGATCCTCTTGATATTAAATGGGGTGGATTTAATCCCAATTGGCATCGCCTTAACAGGTACTTTAATCGTTGTCGCTTTTAATTTTTCAGCCAAAACTATTTGGGAAAGGAGAAATACTTAGAAAAAACAATGGGGATTCCCAAGTTATCTTTTGAAAATTGCCTGGGTAATGGCGCTGATCGTTGACAGTCTTAACGGTCATTAGCCCAATGATGATCAGTTACATCCGAGAACAAGACGCCGACATCCCTGAATCATGGGTCACCAAAACATATGATTTAAGCAATAACGTAACAGTTTGAGTCCTTTAGGCTCCTGATAATTTTTAGGTAAGAGGGCAATAAGTGCGGCCTGCAGATTTTCTAGAGCCTGATCCAATTCTGTTTTTTTGGGCCGATTCGATTGCCGAAAATACAAAGGCTCCCCCAACCGAACCGTTAATGTCTTACGCAGATAGAGGTCTTGTGTGCCGATCAAAGTCACTGGCGTAATCGGCGTTCCAGTTCGCAAAGCGTAGAGTACAGTTCCCCGCTTTAGCGGTTGGTGCAAGTGGCCTTCAGTCGTCCCTAAACGGCCCTCAGGAAAGAGGATAACGCCATCTCC
>JAKSDM010000064.1 GCA_022360135.1 Pseudanabaenales cyanobacterium
GTTCGACACCGCATTAAGCTGCAAGTCCCCTAGCATTCTAATTGCCGAAGATGAATCACGTTTGGCGACCATGCTGGCCAAAGGTTTGCATAAAAATGGGTATGAGACTGCGATCGCCAGGAATGGCGAACAAGCGGTACAGATGGCTCAAACCGGCTGCTTTGGGTTGCTCTTGCTAGACTTAGGCCTACCGATCAAAAATGGTTGGACAGTTCTAGCAGAGTTACGCCAGCGCCAAGATTCGCTGCCCGTGATTATTTTGACCGCTTTTGGCGACGAAACTGATCTCCGAGTTGGGCTGCAAAAGGGGGCCAATGATTATGTCATGAAGCCTTTCCATTTTGCAGATTTGCTGACCCGTATACGAGCCAACTTTGATGAATAAATGTCTTAGTTTAAATGGATCTATGTAGCGATCCTAATCGATTTATGAATTTTTCAGGCGAGACAGTCGCCTGAAAACTACTGAGATAATCGCACGCTATTCATAATTTGTTTAGGATTGCTATATATAAAGAAAGAGGTGAGAGCAAAAACATTGGCTTTAGCAAAACTAACGTAAATTTTCCAAGCTGAACAATATCTTCTTTTAAACTTTATCTGGAATGGAATAGAGATCATTGTCAAATAGAGATTGCCAGGCCCTAAAAAGCCTTTTGCATTGACAAATCATCTAGAATTGCTAGAACTCACCATCTCAACAATGAAGGCTACGCCAAATTACATTCAATTGCATGTATTATTTAATACATAAATAAATTGGCTTTAGCTCCGACAGCTTGTCGTTTAACATCCTCTCGTCAACGAAATATCTTATAAACCTTATAAGTAAGTACCTGTGCATTGAAAATTTCAATGAGACCAAGTGTCATTCCGAGCTTAGAGAGGAATCTCAATCTCCCGCTAAAGTCTGAGATGTCTCGATTCCGCTTCGCTCCACTCGACATGACATTATGTGGTTACTGCGTATCGACTTTGTAATTAATTTTGCCTACCTAAGTAGAAGGTTTAAACCTCCGAATCAAGTTGCTATACGTCGCATATTTATCGTTAATGACTTTGCGTAATGCCCGTATGCATAGGATATTTTTTGCTCATTTTGATACATTTGATTGCGTAAGTGACCTTGTAATTGAGGCTTAGTGGTGCAGAAAAGTCCTGAAACCCTTGTGGAAAAAGGGTTCTCAATGAGACATGAGACACTGATTTTGTATTCAGGCTCTAAATTTTTATGAAGGCAATGGGTTTCAACCCTTGCTTGAACCGTTCAGCCTGTATCATTGTGAGACTCAAAGAGGGTGGTAATATCACAAATTTCTCTTTGAAGATTCTGTGAAGTCTCCGGATGCATACAACGGCATGAGATACGATTGAGATCAAATTTAATAGTTTCATTTTCTTGTAGGAATTGGAATATGAAATTCTATTTCTTGTAGTTTCTTAATCTTCCCTGCAAGTATCGAGAGTCAATATATTTTTCTCTGGCCTGAAGAAAAGATTAGTCGATTCAATTTCATCTAGGATAGATTGGATTCTGAGTCAAGCTTGATGTAAACTTCGAGAGCATTAGATGGTTTTTGTCTTGTCTAAGCAGATTTTTGGCCTGTTAAATCTGCTTAGAAAAAATACTTGCAGGCATTTACTTCTGTCTAGTATTTGAGTCAGCTTGATTAAGTTTCTTTGTGTTCTCGCGTCTCTGTACTTTACTTCTCAGTATTATTCTTGGGTTATTCGAGTTTGATATGGAAACATAGTCATATTGTCTTTTGTGGATTTAGCCACTTTTACTGATGGGCAACAGTCTGAGCTTTATGTGTTTTGAGGCGTAAACATACTTTTCTAGTCTCGATTACTGATGTATGTTCAAAGATTTAAGGTCAATTTTGGCAAATATCGTTTGTTTGCTCTGAAATCTACCGGATTTCTAATTTGAAGGATGTTGTCTGCTAATGGAAAATCATTCTTCCTTTGACTGCGACTTAAGGTGCTCTACATTTTCAGAGTTGTTGCGTGGAGGGCGATTCATTAGCCTAAAGAATGTGCCTATAGCTTCTTGCTCTTCATGTGGGTGATCCCACATTTCTCATGTCGCCAGTCTTTTTATGCAAACGCCTCTCAGCTGGTTGCAAGCGATTTCTCGATGCTAAGCAACAACGAGTGGCGGACCAGATTTTGTCTATCAGCTTTATGTTCGTAAAATAACGCCCGAACAACTGGCCAGTCTTGATCTGGTCGGAATGTGGTTTCCTAATGCGGGTCTACTCTACTATGCAGGTCTACTGTAATGGGCAATAAACTATTTCAGCCAACAATCCATCTCTCTACCCTGATAGAACTCCTGCGTTGTCGAGCTGCTGAGCAATCTCAGCAATGCGCCTACACATTTTTGGTGGATGGTGAAACGCAGGAGCAAAACCTAACCTATGGAGAGTTAGATCAACAGGCGCGAGCGATCGCGGCCCAACTTCAATCCCTGAAAGCTGCTGGCGAACGTGCTTTGCTGCTTTATCAATCCAGTCTGGAGTTTATTACAGCGTTTTTCGGATGCCTATACGCCGGGGTGATCGCTGTACCCGCTTACCCGCCCCGGCGTAATCAGAACCTGTCCAGACTACAGGCGATTGTGGAAGATGCTCAAGCACAGTTTGCGCTGACCACAACCCCCTTGTCGCTAACCATCCAGGAGCAATTTCTGCAGAAGCCAGAATTGGCGACATTGCAATGGTTGGCTACTGACAGCATTAACCCCAATCTCGCGGTGGATTGGCAAGAACCCGACGTGCGCAGTGAAACCCTGGCTTTTCTGCAGTACACCTCCGGCTCTACGGGATCGCCCAAAGGGGTAATGATCACTCACCGCAATCTGCTGCGCAACGAGCACATGATCCAGATAGCATTCGAGCATACCGAGAAAACTATCTTTGCCGGTTGGTTACCCCTATTCCATGACATGGGACTGATCGGAAATGTGATTCAGCCTCTGTATTTGGGGATCCCATGCTTTCTCATGTCGCCCGTGGCCTTTCTGCAAAAACCTGTTCGCTGGTTGCAAACCATTTCCCGCTACCGAGCGACGACCAGTGGCGGACCGAATTTCGCCTATGATTTGTGCGTTCGCAAGATCACTTCCCAACAGCGGGCAAATCTTGACCTCAGTAGCTGGGAAGTTGCTTTCAATGGAGCTGAGCCTGTCCGGGCAGAGACATTAGAGCGCTTTACCGCCGCCTTCGAGCCTTACGGCTTCCGCCGAGAGGCGTTTTACCCCTGCTACGGGATGGCTGAGGCCACTCTATTCATTTCTGGAGGATTGAAAAAGACTCCCTTTTGGGTCCAACCCGTTGCCGCCGCCCCCCTTGAACAAAACCAGGCAGTGACAGCTACTGGCGAAGCAGTGGGGAGTCGGGCGATCGTCAGTTGTGGGCGGAGCTGGGCAGACCAGAACATTGTGATTGTTGACCCTGTCGCCTTAGTCCAGCTTCCAGCCGGGAAGATAGGAGAGATTTGGGTGTCGAGTTCCAGCGTGGCTCAGGGCTACTGGAATCAGGAGGGACAGACAGAAGAGGTTTTCCGCGCCTACTTGACGGAGACTGGAGAGGGTCCGTTTCTGCGCACGGGAGACCTGGGATTTATGCAGGGGGATGACTTGTTCGTGACAGGTCGCCTCAAGGATGTGATTATCATCCGGGGGCGTAATCATTATCCCCAAGACATTGAACTTACCGTAGAGAAGAGTCATCTGTCACTACGACCGAGTTGTGGCGCTGCGTTTGCGGTCGAAATCGCCGGACAGGAAAAGCTGGTTATTGCTCAAGAGATAGAACGCAGCTTCCTGCGTAAACTCGATGCCAATGAAGTGATTAGCGCCATCCGTCGGGCGATCTCGGAGGAGCACGATCTACAGGTTTATGCGGTTCTCTTACTCAAAACTGCCAGCCTGCCCAAAACCTCCAGCGGCAAAGTCCAGCGCAGCGCCTGCCGGACTCTATTTAGGGAAGGTGCGCTAAACATCGTGGCTGATTGGAGCGCTAATCCGCAAGATAAGGCTCAATTTAGGGAATTGGCGGCAGAGGTTGAGTCCTTGCTCTTACAAGTCCAAAATGGTCATAAATTTTCAAGTTCAACTGATCAGACTCCTTTGCCAATCCCTAATAAACGACCGTTCACTCAAACAGACATGACAACCTGGTTGATCTTCAAAGTCGCCGAACAACTCCAAATCAATCCCAGCGAAATTGATATTCATCAACCCTTAATAAATTTTGGCTTCGACTCATTAGCCGCCATTACCCTCTCAGCAGAATTGCAGGATTGGCTTAAAATTCCGCTTCAAGCTAATTTGGCGGATAGCTATCCCTTCACTGAAGATCTCGTCGTGAAGTTGATCGGGGGGGAAAGTATCAACAGTCTTTCAGCACAAATGGTTGAGAAACTGCCAAACGGTTTATCGCCCGTTGACGTGGCTCAACCCATTGAGAATGGCCGATCCGTTGATCGGCGAGTTGATTGGCTTGAAAAAAGTGAAGCAGACCGTTTCAAACGATACCCGCTGTCTTACAATCAGCAAGCCTTGTGGTTCTTATACCAACTAGCGCCCGAGAGTGCAGCTTATAACGTCATGTACGCAGCGCGTCTCCAATCAGACTTGGACCTTCTCGCCCTGCAGCAGGCATTTGAAAACCTAGTTGATCGGCATGAAGTTTTAAGAACGACTTACGGTCAAGCAGCGGGCAAACCGTTTCAAACTGTTCATCGGCATCTGAAGATTCCCTTACAGATTAAAGAAGTCTTTGACTGGGGTGAGGAGGATCTACATAGATGGTTGACTCAAGCCTCTGAACTTCCCTTTGATCTAAGTCAAGGGCCTGTACTGCGAGCGAACGTGTTAATTCAATTATCGAGTAATGACACCCTGGTCACGAAAGAGCCCATTTTTTTACTGGTAGCGCACCACATTGCAGTTGATTTGCGATCGCTGGAATTACTCATCTTCGAGCTGTGTAAGCTATATGACGCAGCAAAGGCAGATATTCAAGCGCCTGCTTTATCGCCAGCTCTCCAGTATGAAGATTACGTATTTCGAGAATCTAAAAGGCTGGCGGGACCAGAAGGGAAGAAGCTCTGGGCTTACTGGCGAAAACAATTGGCGGGTGAATTGCCCGGATTGAATCTGCCTATGGATAAACCCCGTCCAGCTGTGCAAGCCTATCACGGCGCATGCCATACTTTCGAATTAGATGAGGCGCTAACGGTCAATCTCAAGGAATTGGCGAAAACCACTGGGACTACTCCCTACATGCTTCTTTTAGCCGCATTTCAAGTGTTGCTATTTCGCTATACCCATCAGGAAGAAATTCTGATCGCCTCCCCAATGTTGGGCCGTAGTGCGGCCTTCCAGCAGACAGTGGGTTACTTTGCCAATACGGTCATATTGCGTGCAAATCTTTCTGGAAATCCAACCTTTGAGAAGTTTCTGGGTCAGGTGCGTCACACGGTCCTAGAGGCGCTAGCACATCAAGCATATCCCTTTTCAATGCTGGTTGACAAGCTTCAACCCATGCGTGATCTAAGTATTTCACCTCTCGCCCAGGTTTCGTTCTCTTGGAATCAAACCCGCCACAAACAGACTAAAGGTAACCCCCAGGGAGTGCATGAGGGTCTCCTTGTGGAGACCCTGGCCCTAGGCCAGCAGGGCGCCGCCTTCGACTTGATGTTAACTATCCAGGATGATACGGTTGGGACGCTCAAAGCCGCCTTCACGTATAACACCAACCTGTTTTATCCATCCACTATCCAGAAGTTGGCCCGCCGCTTGCAAACATTACTGACGGCGATTGTGGCTAATCCACAGCAGAAAATTTCAGAAGCGCCTCTGCTGAAAGACGCGGAACGGAGTCAATTGCTCTCTGAGTGGAGCCGTCATCAGGCGGACTATGCCCAAGATAAGTGCATCCACCAGTTGTTTGAGGCTCAGGTAGAGCGAACCCCAGACACTATAGCCATTGTGTTCGAAGATCGACAGTTAACCTATCGAGAGCTGAATTGTCGAGCGAATCAACTGGCGCATTATCTCCAAACCTTGGATATGGCTCCCGAGAGCTTGGTCGGTTTATTCGTCGAGCGTTCCCTTGAGATGGTTGTTGGCATATTAGGGATTATCAAGGCGGGTATGGCTTACCTCCCCCTAGATCCGACTTATCCCCAAGAGCGCTTAGCCTATATGCTCTCAGACGCTCAGGTCAACGTACTGGTAACGCAGCAGACCTTGCGGTTCCAGTGTCCAGATCATCAGGTCCGTGAAATTTGCTTGGATGTTGACTGGTCGATGATTGCGCAAATGAGCAATGAGAATCCGGTCAATACGGTTAACCCTCATAACCTGGCCTATGTCATCTATACTTCGGGCTCCACTGGCAAACCCAAGGGTGTTTTGGTCAGTCATCGCAATGTTACACGCCTATTTGCAGCGACTCAGCCATGGTTTAATTTCCGAGAAACCGATGTTTGGACACTGTTTCACTCTTATGGGTTCGATTTTTCGGTTTGGGAACTATGGGGCGCTTTGCTCTATGGCGGCCGACTTATTGTTGTTCCCTCACAGATCATTCACTCGCCAGAAGCTTTCTCTAAACTCCTACACCTTGAACAAGTAACTGTTCTCAACCAGACGCCCTCATCATTTCGCCAACTTATGCGGATTGAGGAGTTCATGGGTGATAAATCAACCCTACGTCCACATAATCTGCGTCTGGTTATTTTCGGTGGAGAGGCGCTTGAGGTGCAGAGTTTAAAGCCGTGGTTCGATCTCCACGGTGATCAACTACCGCAGTTGGTTAATATGTACGGCATTACTGAAACAACGGTACATGTTACCTATCGTCCTCTAAAGATTGCCGATTTGGACAACAGAGCTAGTGTAATCGGCCGCCCTATTTCCGACTTGCAAGTTTATATCCTGGATCAAGCTTTGCAGCCCGTGCCGATCGGTGTACCCGGCGAAATGTATATCGGCGGGGCTGGTGTCAGTCGAGGTTATCTCAACCGTCCCGAATTGACCGCAAAGCGCTTCATCGCTAACCCCTTCAGTGATCAACCCGGAGCATATCTCTACAAATCTGGCGACCTAGCGCGCTATTTATCTAATCATGATATTGAGTATCTCGGTCGAATTGATCATCAAGTCAAGATCCGAGGCTTCCGTATCGAACCTGGGGAAATTGAAGCCGCGCTTGTCCAGCATCCAGAGGTGCAAGAGACAGTCGTTATCGCCAGAGAAGACCAACCTGGCGACAAGCGCCTGGTCGCTTATTTTGTTTCAAAGCAGAAATCTCCCACCACCAGCCAACTTTATCGTTTTCTCAAGGGGCGACTGCCTGACTACATGACCCCAGCAGCCTTTGTGCAATTGGAGGCTTTACCCTTAACGCCTAATGGCAAAGTAGACCGCCGCGCGCTACCTCTCCCAGACGGGCTGCGTCCACAGTTAGAGGTCGCTTATGTCGCGCCTCTAACAGAAACGGAACAACTGATTGCTGCTGTCTGGCGACAAGTCCTTCA
>JAKSDM010000483.1 GCA_022360135.1 Pseudanabaenales cyanobacterium
CAGCAGATACGAGACCCGGTTGGCCACGGAACCGAAGGACGTGTGGGGATAAAACAGTTTTCCATGATTTCGCCACTCCACCCCGTACAGATCGTAGCCAGTCTTGGTGATGCCAGCGAACACGCCGACATTGCCGTCAAACTGAGATTGCAGCGTTTCCCTCGTGTAACCGGCATCCTCCAATGCTTCCCAAGCGCATTGCAGAAACAGGCGTTCCTGTGGGTCCATACTTATCGCCTCGCGCCCGGAGATATTGAAGAACTGTGGGTCGAAATCTGCGAATCCGTCGAGGAAGCTTCCCCACTTGCCGTAGCTCATTGCCCGAGCCACCGCTTCCTCAGGTTGATCGAGATAAAAACCATCTATGGACCAACGATCGGGCGGAATCTCAGTAACGCAATCCTTGCCCGCAGCCAGATTAGACCAGAACGCTTCCAGCGAATCCGCCTGAGGATAACGACCGCCGATGCCGATGATGGCAATCGGTTCCTGTGGCGACGCAACTGAAGGCGCGATGATGTTAGCCTGCGGCGCTGTGGCGTCCGAGTTGTTCGTAACACCCAGCCCACACCATCGCTCGCAATCCTGCGGATGCTCTGCAACGAAATAATCCGTCAAGGCGCTCAAGGTTTGATATTCGAAAAACAGTGTCTTGGAGATTTCCCCGAAGACGGCTTCAAGATCCTGGTTCAAGTCTGTGATTGTGATTGAATCAATACCATATCGCTCGAAGGGTTCCTGAGAGGCGATCCGCTCCGGCGCCAGTTTAATACGCGCGCCGAGCAGCGCCTTGAGTTGCTGCAGCGTCCGTTCACGCAACGCATCTTTGTTAAGCGCTAACGGAGAAGTTGGGCGCGGCGCGGCGACATTATCAGGCGCCCCGAACAGCCGCCGCCGAATCTTAGACAAATCTCCCGCGACAACGCCGACTTGCGGCCGACCGGAAAGCAGCGCCTGATAAAAAGCCCTGATACCGGTCGCGGTCTGCATCGCCGCCATGCCTGTCTGCTCGCGCATCACCGCTGCCGTGGCTTGATCCACCTGCATGCCGCCCTCCTGCCAAAGCGGCCAATTGATAGACAGCGTTTGACCCAATCGTTGTCCGCCTTCCACCAGTCTCTGTCTGTATATCGCGAACTGGTCCATGAAACCATTCGCGGCGGCATAGTCGGCTTGCCCCGGATTGCCGGTCACTGCAGCGCCGGATGAACACAGCGCGAAAAAGTCCAAAGGAACAGCCGCAAGGCTTTGATCGAGGTGGACGGTTCCTTGGACTTTGGGGGCAAGAACAGCTTTGAATTCGTCGCTTGACTTGTGAATGATGTAATTATCCTGGTGAATTCCTGCAGCATGCAACACGCCGTTCAATCCGCCGTGGCGAGCCTGAATGTCCTGGATCAGACTCCGCACCTCATCCTCTCGGCTGACATCAACTTGGCGATATTCAATCAGCGCGCCAGATTGTTCGATGGCTTCGAGGCGCGCCTCTTTCTCGGGCGTTAGCGGCGATCGACCTATCAGCACAATGATCGCACGGTTGACCCTGCTGGCAATTTCACTGGCAAAGATCAACCCGATACCGCCGACCCCGCCGGTGATCAGATAAACGCCCTGTTCCTTCCAAGGAGGCGTACACGGTAGTTCGTCGGCGTTCAATTCACGCCACTGGACGACCTGTCGAGCGCCATTCGTATATCGGATCAGTTCGTCCTGAGGACAGCGGGCGTTTTCTGCGATTTTGTTCAGCAACCCCTGTTCGGTTTCATTGACATCCAAGGCAATGATCTGTCCCTGCAACTTTGGATTCTCCTGCCGCGCAGTTTGCAACAAACCGGCGACTCCCCGCAACAACGCCGCCTCTTCACCTGCAGGAATTAATATCTGCACAAGCGTTGCCGTTTTGGCATGATCCTCTAGCCTCGTACGGACTTGCTGAAAAACTTGCAGGGCGAGTGCGGCATAGCTGTCGTCCAGGGGTGTTAGCTCCGTGGCCAAACGAACTACAGTGGTATTCGACACCGCCGTGTTAGGTAGGCGCTTGCGAACTCGTTCAACTGAAATAGCCGAACCGGCGCAAACCAGCGCCAGGCGCTGCATCCCTTCAGGCATAGGCGCACTGTGCGGAACTGGCACCTCCTGCCACTCGGGGAACGCGAGCAAATAATCGCTGGCGCTGGAAGGATTAATGCCAATCATGCCTGTCGGCGCAGCCGCCCAATAGCGTTCCTTGGCAAAGGGGTAAGTTGGCAAATGGATTCGGGATGGTTTGCGATCGCCGTATAGCCCATTCCAATCGACCGCACCGCCCCGCGACCAGAAATCGGCAATCTCTTTAAACCGCCTCTCGGAAAACCATTGGGCTACCTGGCCATTGGACTTCGTTAGCGATACCCGCGAATTTCCGTTGGTTGAATCGACTGCGCCAGATTTCCCATGAACCAACCATTCAGTTAGCTTTTGTTTCAGTTCGGCGACGCTGTTGACCACGAATGCCGCACGACAATTCATCGGCTCGCGACCTGTCTGAAGCGTGTAGGCGATGTTGCTTAAGGTCGCTTGCTCGGCGACATCCAAATGATCACGCAACTGTCGGGTTACCTCGCTGAGCCGCTGCTCGTCTTTGGCGGAAAGAGGTACAACGAAAGGCGGCGACTGGGTTTGATCCAGCGCCTCAGCAGACGCTTGCATAGGTCGCTGATATTCGCTGATCACGAAATGGACGTTGGTGCCGCTGTGGCCAAAGGAACTCAAGGCCGCCAACAACGGCTTGCCATCAGCGCTCAACCAATCTGCTGGCTCGGAGGGAATGAAAAACGGGGCATGATCAAATTCAATCTTCGGGTTAAGTTTCTTAAAATGTGGCAAACCCGGCAGTTTCCGATGCTGTAACGAAAGCAACACCTTGATCAGGCCAATTACCGCCGCGCTGGCCGCTGTGTGGCCGATGTGCGCTTTGGCGCTGCCGAGGGCGCAATAGTGTTTCTGATCTGTGAACTTGCGAAAGGCCCGTGTCAGCGCGTTTGTTTCGACCGGATCACCGAGCCGCGTCCCAGTGCCATGGGCCTCGACGTAACTGATATCCTCCGGGTTGACGCCGTAACGTCGATAAACATCCGTGATCAGCTCCTCCTGCGCGATACCGCTGGGCGCTGTGATGCCGTTACTCGCGCCGTCCTGATTAAGACCGGAGGCGGTGATCACGCCGTAGATCGGATCGCCGTCCCTTTCGGCATCCTCTAATCGTTTCAGCGTGACCATGCCCACGCCTTCCGACAACACCATGCCGTCGCTGTCCGCATCAAAGGTACGGCAGCAACCCGAAGGCGACAGCATTTCAATTTCCGAAAGCGGGATCAGCGACGCCTGACTCATCGACGCATAAACACCGCCAGCCAAGGCGAGCGAGCACTCGCCGTTCCTCAGGCTAGCGCACGCCAGATGCAGCGCTGTACCCGAAGAGGAGCATCCCGTATTCACGACGAGGGCCGGACCACGAAGATTCAGGAAGTAGGACAGTCGTGACGCAATAATGGCCTCGGAAGCGCCAGTGAAAGTCTCATGAAAATATCCGTTCGGTTCGGAGCCGACAAAGATGCCTGCCCGGACGCCAGCGAGTGATTTCGGATTGTATCCTGCGTCCTCAAGCGCCTTCCAACTTTCCTGCATGATCAAGCGCTGATGCGGATTCATGGATTCCGCGTCGTGCGGTGAAAGATTGAAGAACAACGGATCAAAACAATCCCGATCCTTCAGAACGCCGCCCTTGTGGCAGTAGGTCTTGCCTTTTTGCCGCTGCGGACTGTAATACTTTTCGCGATCCAAATAATGCGCAGGCAGTTCGCTCACCGTGTCCTGACCGCTGATCAAATGTTCCCAGAAGGCTTGGGCGTTTTGGGC
>JAKSDM010000166.1 GCA_022360135.1 Pseudanabaenales cyanobacterium
AAAACTCCTTTCTCAAAGGGAGAATAGTGACCAGAAATGATTCACGCAACAAAGCCATCCAGTAACGAGTGTTGATGGAACCGACCTTGATATATTTGTCTTGTATTAACTGCCTTGTGTTCATGTAGCATAACAGTGTTTTAAGGGCGTAAAACTTAAGCCGGGAAAATTTCAACCCCAAAATCAGCTGAAACCCATATGGACTGGAACGATTTTCCCGTAAGGCTTCCCGCCTTAAAATATACGCCGTTTTAAGCAAGCTAACAAGTTATTAGATCTACCTTGTCAGTCTATCTACATCATATTCATGAACCAACCGATTTCGCATTCCGTTAATTTCCTGCCAAGAGATGTTTGGCAACGCCTGTCAAGTTGTGTCTGAAACTCGTCTTTCGGCTTCGGCAATCACCAATAGCCGTCGAATCACTGAATCTTGGAGCTGCACATTTTCAACGAACTCATCTTTGGAGCATTGAGCGGTGTAGGTCGTGATCAGTTCTGCCGATTGCAGCATATCAAGCAGAAATCGCCCGTTCTACTGCTGTTTTAGCAAAGGGTGGATTTGCCTTGAGGATATCGACTAGGTTCATCAGGCGCTACAGAGTCGGATAAAGGCTTAGTCAGTTATAGAGTGTAGTTACCTTATTCGTCACGACTCTAACCCTGGCTAATGCGCATCCACATCGGCAGTTGCACCTCTCCCCCAGACTGAATCCGCTCAATTGCCGCCTGCATCTCTACCCGCACATCAAACTCAGACTCAGTCTCTAACGCCTGGATCAGCGGCTCCACTGCAGTTTCATCTCCCAGCTCAGTTAAAAAACGACTGGCTCGCCATCGCACCAGACTAGAAGCATCCTGCAGGGCGGCTATCATCGCCTCACTCGCCCGCGGATCGCCTAAATCACTTAATGCATCGCCCGCGGTGCGCCGTACAATTGCAGATTTATCCGCCTGTAGCACCTCATATAGTGGCTGAATGGCCTCAGCACATTCACTGGAACCCAGGAGCGCCGCTGCCCAGCGACGGATTGCCACCTTGTCGTCTTTAAGCAAGGCGACGATGGTAGCAAATGTGTCATCGTCCACCTCAATTTGCTGAACAGCTTTGAGCCGACGCTTCCAGTTGGACTGTTGCAGCTCTGCCAACAGTTTTTGCTGAGACGGCGCCGGTGCTGGCGCTCCGTTTGCCTGCGAAGTATCAATTGACCTTTGCTCAAGCTGAGCTAAGTCCTGCTCGCTGATTAGCGCAACCAGCTCATCGGCAACTTGTTGCGCAATCTCAGCCAAGTTACCAAACTGCGACTGGTACGGCGCCCAGCGCCGCTCTGCCACATAATCCGCCCCGGTTGCCCCAATTGCCCGCTGCAATGCCTGGGCAAATCGCTCCGGGAGGGCAACCCGAGACTGTTCCCCTGAGCCTGACGTTGCCTGCACCTGCACCGGAATTTCTCTAAACATTTGCACCGCCACTTCTACCTGGCCAAAATTTTGCGTCGGTGATGCTGATGCTCTGGTAGACGCGTTGTCCTGCTCGGATGCTGTAATGCTTTGGGCTAAACTCGGATCAGCGGCGTCTGATAGGCCAATCAGGTTGCCAGCCGCAGTTAGAATCGGTTGCCAGTCTACGCTGCCCTGGCGAGTCAGGGTGATAAAGTCGTTCATGATGAAAACGGACTTCACTCCCGCGATCGCCATCAGCTTTTGAGCAAATGCTGGTGCTTTGGGATTCGTGCGATCGTTTTTTGCTTTTTCGCCATGTCCCTGGTTAAGGGTGATAGCTTTGGCGCTCACTGGGGCATCCAGATTTAGCTTCATGCAATTTGGACTGGGGGTGGTCTCAATTGAACGCAGTTTCATCAGTTTTTGAGTCGATGCGACGATGGTGGACGAGGTTAGCAATTAGGTTGCTAGGTTTGTATCTGTAGTCTCACATATCGTCAGGTGAGCCCGCATGAGAAAGGATATCTTAAGTGACGGATAGCATCTTTATGGGTCAAAGAGGACTTATTAAAAATAGTCAGAATCAGTAGATCAGGTTCCCACAAATATTGATGTTAAATATATTCCAATCCTACCTGCATACCAGGGCAAACGCATCTAGCTTCCAGAGAATATTAGTGGGGTTTAGAGTGAACTAACAGACACTACATGCAGCGTCTGTTAATGTCTCGGTCAAAAAATACTGTCCCTTATTTTGAGCAGAGAATGACAGGAGATGAGATGAATTTGCTGAATAAGGGCATGCATTTGTCTGACTACGAATGAGGCTCCAGGCGTCACAGCCATCGATTCATACCTGTAATCAGCAACGCCAATCAATCGCACCGCTTAGCGATCGCACTGCTATGATCGCTAACACCTCGGCTCATTCGTGTCAGGTAACTTTTCAATTCTAGCCAGAAATCTCCGTTACATCGGGTGTAACCGGATAGTTAGGCGGCGATCTCCGGTTTTCATGAATCAGCTATCGTTTTGAGAAAAAAATGCTGGGTTTCATACCTCAACCCAGCCTACGAAAATGAGCTGATAGCTTTCAGGATTGCTGGGTTTCCTTGCATCAACCCAGCCTACAACGATGTGCGATCGCACTATGCTGCATAACGGTTCCGCGTTCAGCGGCAGCAAACACTCTAACTCAGCACGAAGATTTTCCGCCTGTCCGCTGCAACACGCTGATTAGGCGGCGCAAGCTATATTAATACATCTTCCCAATTTCGAGTGGCGCCTGCCATATGCGTGATACCACTACCAAATCCAAGGAATCAAACGAGTACTGCTTTGTTGATAATCTGAAAAGTCAGGATATTTGACGTTCATGGACTGCTCTTTTTGTATAATTCGCTGCAAATATAATAGAAAAATTACAATAGGTAATAGGAAAGCCCATAACGATCCAGAGACAACACTAAAGCTTGTATATCGCATTAAGTCCCCAAAGTAATTTACGTGACGCAAAAAACGCCAAATACCATTCTTAACTAGGCCAGCACCCATACTTTTAGCCGTCATTTTTTGAACATCAGCTGAAGTATTAATTAAACTCCCAAAAATATACAAAGGTAGAGCCGCTGCAACCGTAGAATATGTGATGGGATTTAGATTAATAAAAGCAAAATAACCTGGCAGCGCGTAAAAAACACCTACGAACAATAGAACAATTAGAAATGTTATTACCCCAATCTTGCCGGTAAAAATTTGCTGACGACGTTGAGGAAACAGCCATTGCTCTAGTAACCACCAAACGCAATAGCTGATATGCAGGCAGAGATAAATGACTTGCCGCTGATCATGAATGCCATAAATCAAAGCTAATGCAAGTAAACATAGAATTGTAATGACCTTAGCTAAATTGATTGCCGTCAGTTCAGTAACTTGCAAGCCCAAAAATGATGTTGATGTTTGCATACTTTTTAACAAGCGCCTATTTTCAAATTAGCCTGAATTGATTATGTACAAGTGTTCCTTACTTGAATAGCTCCTAATATAGCAGTCCCACACAAAATCAGAACATATACACCACTTAAACATCTGCCACTAAGGGGTTAGTGATTCTGATCTGATTTAGTATCGCTATAGCTAAACCTTGGAATCTATAAACATTGGCGGCCTAACGGTGCAAATAACCTGTGCAAATGGAGCGAAGCGAAATTTGCATCCGCGTTCATTAGCTTGTTATGCGCTCTCCGCTTTCCTCGCAGCCACTGCCATGTCAACAGAATCTGTGGAAAAAGTCGAGCCTGCGACATCAGAGTAAAACTCTACGACCTCAAATCCATTCTCTTCAAACTCCTCACGTAATGAATCCTGGCTGAAATATTGCAGCCAGTTATAGACAACACGGATTCTCTTCTCTTCAATTATAGTGTATTTATCAAGTGTTACTTTTTCCTTGTCATATTTGAATGTGTTCAGGAATCCATAATAATTTTCAGAAGACCAAAAGTGATCGAGTTGATTATATTCGTATATTACAACCTCATCCCTATTATTGAACGCATTTAATGAATGAACATCCAACAGGACCGATCCACCAGGCTTTAGAAATTTGTGAAACTTGGCAAGTATCGTTTTTCTCTGTGTCGGGCTTAACGCGCAATAATCACAAAAAATCATTGTAATGAGATCAAATCGTTTCTCAGTCTCAAACTCCAAGTAGTTTTGTTGACAGTATGTAATATTCAATCCTCTTTGGTCAGCGATCTTTTTTGCATACCGAATAGACCTTTCGGAAAAGTCGATCCCAGTAACATCAGCATTATTTTCAGCAAACAGAGTGGTATACAGCCCTGGCCCACACCCAAAATCAGCAACACTTGTATTTGAATGGATGCCAAAATGAGACACTATCCACTTTACAGATCGGGCTATAAAATCTTTATTTCGGGATGAGAGGTCAACAGCCTCGTTCAAATGATATTCAAGCATTTTCTTTGATGTATACTTATCAGTCCATAAATCTTCTGCCGTATA
>JAKSDM010000505.1 GCA_022360135.1 Pseudanabaenales cyanobacterium
ATCAAGATCGCTAGATCGGCTTTGCTGAACAGTAATATCCGCCTCTAAGGTCTGGAGGGTTTCAGTTTGGGCTTGGATTTGCAGTTGTAGCTGATTGCTCCGTTCCTGGAGTCGAACCTGCTCAGCTCGAAGAGGCTCCAGTGTTTGTAGCAGCGATTCAATCTGATGGCGCAGATCAGTTTGTTCTTGTACCCAAGCTTGAGAGGCGTCAGCAATCACATTGGCGGCTTCTCGACCTTGCTCCAACTGCTGCTGCGCCTGATCTTTAGCTTGCCGAAGCTGAATTAACTCTCCAGTTGTTAGCGCTTCCGCTTCTTGATTGAGGCTATCCAGGGTTTTGAGATGGGTTTGAATCGCGGTTTGAACTTGCTGTAGCTGCTCAACTGTGGCGCGGCTGGCTGCAGTCAGGTCTTGCTCTTGTCGCTGGAGTTGCCGCAACTCAGCTTCTTGGGTCGCCAAGGTGGACTGTAGGGCTAAATGCTCATCCTCTCCTAGCGCTTTAACCCGAGCATTGAGAGCTTCCAACTGGCTAGTTATTTGCTGTATTTCCGCTGCTAAAGCCCCAATCTGATCAGTCAGTTTGGCGGTTTCGAGATCGCCCTTCTCAATCTGATTCGTCAGCGCCTGCGTCTGATTCCGGTGATCTTGCCAAATCAAAACTCTTTCCCAAAGGGTTTTGGTTTGCAGGATGGCCTTTAACTTTTGATACTTCTCAGCTTTAAGTCGGTCTTGGGCTAAGCGATCGCGCTGGGCAATCAGTTCCTTTTCTACAATCCGGAATCGTTCTTCCCGTTCTTTGACAGCGTCCAGTTTCTGTTTAGCCTGGTCAATTTTTCGATCAAAGGCAGCCACACCCGCCAACTCATCAATAATTTCTCGCCGCTCTCGCGGATTCATCGAGATGATGCTGGTGACGTCTCCCTGGAGCACAACGTTATATCCTTCCGGATAGATATGGAACCGCTGTAACTGCTCATGGAGTTGTCCCATGGTGCACGATTCACCGTTGATGTAATAATTCGAGGTATAGGTTCCCTGAGCCGTTACTCTAAGCCGTCGAGTCACACTCCATTCTTTTGGCAAAGAAGGCAGCGGAACGATATTCGTTCGATCGCCCCCTTGTTCTATACTGTTGTTTGGCGAGGTCTCACCGTCTGCCTTCTCACCGTCTGCCTTCTCACCGTCTAAATCTGAACCCATGAAGAATTCCGAGGCGGTGTCTTCAATATCAAAGACGACCGTAACATTCGCCTCAGCGGTAGTTCGACGGTTACTGTGATTTTGATTAACCAGGTCAGGAAGTCGCTCTGCCCGCATTCCCCTAGACCCAGACAACCCAAGTGCAAATAACAAAGCGTCCAGAATATTTGATTTGCCTGAGCCATTAGGTCCAGAAACCACTGTGAATCCTGGCAGCAAGGGGATCCGGACGGCGCTACCAAAAGACTTAAAGTGAGAAAGTTCGACACTTTTGATATGCACTAGCTTGCTGGGCCTTTAGAATGGTTCAAGCGTACTATAAACTGTAGCATTTAAGTCGTATTTCTAGCAGAGAAATATCGAAATTGAGCTGAATCGACTTAAAACCTTACGTTATTGTTGTCAATAATGGAAAAGGAGCATTCGCCCACCTATTGCTAACTATCTCTAACCTTGTGTCTTCATCTGTTGCTGAAGCTCTCTATCAACCTGTCATCTTGGGATTTGACCCGGGACGGCAAAAATGCGGTTTAGCCATTATGGGATTAGACCGTAGTCTGCACTACCATCGGGTGATTACCTCCAACGACGCCATCAATTGTATCCAAACTCTCCGCCAAACGTACCCTATCTCAATTGTAGTAATGGGCGATCAGACTACTTCTAAATCCTGGAAGCAAAAGCTGATTGCCCTCCCCGACCCCCTCCGGGTGATCATGGTGGATGAACGCTACAGTACGCTAGAGGCACGCGATCGCTACTGGCGAATGTATCCTCCGAAGGGACTTAACCAACTGATTCCCAAGGGCTTGCGCAGCCTCCCCCGACCGATCGACGATATCGTCGCAATTTTGCTGATTGAGCGCTATTTGAGTCGGTTAACCAGCTGAAGAGTGATTAGCGCTTAAATCTGCGCTCGAATTGTAAACGAATAATCTCCTCCAGGTTCTAACTGGTAATCAAATCTTTCCAGAAATCGACCCAGGGGCTCTTGAATCAGAGCCCGTCCCAGGGAAGGTTCAACGATCAATTTACCTTGCCTAAAACGCCACTTGAACTGCCACTCATAATTGTTGGCTCTGACCTCACCCTCGATCTTGCCTTGTTGCCAAGACTGGTGAGTTATTCGAACATAGACGGTGGTCTCAGGTCGACGCTTAGAGCTCACGGCAGTTGTAATTGGATAGGGTATGGGCGTAGGTGTCGGGGAGCAACAAGCTATACCCTCTTCTTATTTAGTTAAGATAGCGGCATTGCCTAGAGAGATCTACCCTCTAGAGAAGTTTGATGTTGGATTTTCAGTTTTGGATTGGGGGTTTATAGAGAGTCGGGTGTAAGGTGATGGGGTGACAGAATGGGGCTTCCTCTACCCGCCGCCGCCTGAATTCTCTGGATCTCTTGTCCTCAATCCCCAATCTCGAATCCCGGCAAGGGATTCATTCTTGCTTGACGAGTGTTAATGCAATTTTGATAATTCTTAGCACATGGGTAGGTTTACATAGATTAAGAGTGATGTTGTGCGCTGGATGGGAATGCTTAAAGAGAGGCTGAAAGAGAGCAAGTGTAGAGGATTTGCGCCTATTTCTGTGATTCA
>JAKSDM010001200.1 GCA_022360135.1 Pseudanabaenales cyanobacterium
GGACGGTTATTTGAAACCGTTGACCAGTTAAAGGATTTACTAGATAGATTACTGAACAAAGGAGAGTTAGAGATTAAATGGGGTAGAAAGCTGAAAAACAAAGGAAATCTTGTTAACGCAATTTAAATGTTTATCAGCTTATAGATAAATGGCTAATGCCTGACCGTAGATGTTGGTCGCCTCAAGCGCGCCATGTACTTTCTCAATCTCTTGGGATTTAAGCCATTGACTTAATTTCTCAAAGCCTTCCGGGGTATTGTCGAATTTGGCTGTCTTAGTTCGTTTTTTGGGTGTCGGGCCTTGTTGTAAAATGGTCTCATGCCACTGAACTTCACCGTTAAGCATTACCTATTGCGAACCTGATCATTACCCCGAGGCAAGACCATGGATGAGTTCCTCAAAGGCATACTCACAGCGCCTGTAGCAACTTTGCTTATCCTAGCTGGGATATTCTTTTTATTCATTGCTATAGTGGGTAATGTCAGTGGCAAGATTGAGCCTGATGTCAAGGGGCGAATTGCGTCTGGAGTACTTGGTTTAGTATTTGTTTCGATTGGTCTCACGATGCATTTGACGCAAGAAGCGCCGCAAACATCACAGGAAGCGCCGCGAGTACCAACAACATCGTCACCGGAGGAACAGGTGGCTAAAGTCCCACAAACGCCGACCGTGAGAAAAGTAGAAGATTCTAACGGAACAATTGATTCGGCGCCAAGTAATGCGGGTAGTGAAACAGAAGCTCCTAACGGAACAATTGATTCAGCGCCAAGTAATGCGGATAAAGAACCCAACGACTTTATCACTGCTGCAAATTTAATTACGGAAGGGATAGCAATTCGCGGTTCAATAGCCACGAAACAAGACCGAGATTTCTACAAATTCAATGCGCCCAGCAGCAAGACAAGAGTCATTTTAAGAAAGATCTCTGTGCCCGGTTTTGGAGCGACAGTGCAAGTTTATGATGCGGTTGAAAATCAAATTAAGAAAGTCACAGAACTTGACGACCAACCTGTCACGCTTGCGTTTGAAAGTAATGCTGGTTCGATTTATTACGTATTAGTAACGTCTTATCGTTA
>JAKSDM010001345.1 GCA_022360135.1 Pseudanabaenales cyanobacterium
CCGTTCCGGAACTGGAAACGTTCACCGTTAGTGATACTCAGCCGATATCTGGTCAGGAGCCCAATCCTGATCGGGAAGCTCGGACTGGCCAATTCCAATTCTCTCAAGATTCAACCGCTTCGATCCCTGAAGACACTCAAGAAAACACGGTTCGAGTCCCCGTCAAACAACTCAATGGTCTGAATGATTTGTTTGGAGAACTCACCATTGAGCGTAATCGCCTCGATCTAGAGGTTAAACGTTTACGCAACCTGATTCGCACGCTGAGTCGTCGGGTTCAAGTGCTTGATGACGCTAATAACCAGCTCCGGTCGGCCTACGATAAAGTCGCCACCCAAACCAATCCTCTGACCAAAATGCCGCTGCTGTTACCCGCCGCAGAAGCTAATGTTCATCCTCCCACCGCTGAGTCTCTCCCAATTGCTGAGAATATTGACGGAGTTACAGACATCCACAGCCAGTTCGATGTCCTGGAAATGGACCACTACAAGGATGTACATCTGCCTTTCCAGGAAGTGATGGAAACCATTGTCCAGTTGCAAGAGGTAACCAGCGACATTGAGTTGGAGTTGGATAGTACTGAGCAAACATCCCGTAATCTGAAGAAAACCTATAGACAGCTGCAAACCGGTCTGACAAAGTTGCGCATGCGTCCCCTGTCCGATATCGCGGATCGTTTTCCTAGGGCTCTGCGCGAACTCTCTTTACAGCATGGAAAACCAGTTGAGCTGAAAGTCTCAGGGGGGAGCACCTTAGTGGACCGCAACATTTTAGAAGCGCTGAATGACCCCCTGATGCATCTCATTCGCAATTCTTTTGATCACGGCATTGAAAATCCAGACATTCGTAGGATGCAGGGCAAGCCAGAACAGGGGCGGATTGAAATTCGTGCGTCCCATCGTAGCAACCGAACCGTCATCTCTATTCATGATGATGGTAGCGGCATTTCCCTCGATAAAATCCGCGACAAGGCCCGCCAGATGGGCCTGGATGAAATGCTCTTAGCCGCCGCCAGTGATCAAGAGTTGCTTTCCCTGATCTTTGAGCCAGGGTTCAGCACAGCTGATCAGGTGACTGATCTATCAGGCCGAGGGGTGGGTATGGATGTCGTGCGTAATAACCTCAAGCAAATCCGTGGAGACATTCGGGTAGACACTCAAGATGGTATCGGCACCACCTTCACCATCTCCGTTCCCTTTACCCTCTCTGTCACCCGCGCCCTGTTGGTTGAAAGCCATAGTATGCTGATGGCGTTCCCCATTGATGTGATCGAAGAGATGTTCATGCTGCCGCCTGAAAAAGTGATGACAACCGCTGGCAGTGAAGTGTTTGAATGGGAAGGCGTGATGGTGCAGTTGATTCGATTATCCGATTGGCTAACCTTCAACTGTGCTCGTCAAATTGAACCCCCAGAAGCACTACCGACCATTTCAGTGCCCACGGTATTGATGGTCAGACAAAACGATCAACTGGTCGGAATACAAATAAGCAAGTCTTGGGGAGAGCAAGAGATCGCCATTCGCAAAGTTGAAGGCGGCTTGCCGATGCCAGCGGGTTTCAATAACTGCACTATACTGGGGGATGGACAAGTTGTACCGATTGTCAATGTACCCGAGTTGTTGCATTGGATCGCCAGCTGTGAGAGTGCGCAGACCCAATCCGCCACCGCCATCGTCCAGACGGAGCCGCATTTCAGTAGCGAATCGACTCCTTTGAGTCTACAACCCGCCACTCCAACGCCGCTGCCTCCGAAAAAGCCAACCATCTTGATCGTTGACGATTCCATCAATGTCCGCCGTCTGTTAGCGCTGACACTAGAAAAGGCCGGCTACCAAGTCGCCCAAGCCAAAGATGGTCAAGACGCCCTGGATAAGCTGGTCGGTGGATTAGAACCCCAAGCTGTCATCTGTGACATTGAAATGCCGCGGCTTGACGGATTCGGCTTTTTGGCCCAGATTAGGACAAAACCCGCTCTTGCCCATTTACCCATTGCCATGCTCACCTCCCGTAGTGGGGATAAACATCGCCAGTTGGCTATGACTTTAGGGGCTGCCGCCTATTTCTCCAAACCTTATAATGAACAGATACTACTCAAAACCCTGGCGCAATTGATTGAACCTGCCTTGGTGAGTTAATAGGAGTCAAAGGCTTGCCTTAGGTCGCATCTGCAAAATGCAAGGATCTTTACTGACACTATGGCATTTTCTTCTTTATCTCGCTTATCCCGTCGCACCAAACAAAAATCCACTGAGGCAATTCACAAATTAATCGTATTTAAAATTCGGCAAGAGTGGTTTGCTCTCCCTATTCTAGCGGCCCAAAAGGTCGTGGAGTTGGGCAAAATCTATGGAAACGTTCAGGGGAACGGCACAGGACTGACCCGCTATCAGAATCAAGATTTGCCTGTGATTGATATTGAGCAGCGGATTTTTGGTTCATTTCCACATCCCTGTTTACCTTCCAGCCCTGCCGCCCCAGCCCTGCCTGAGCAATCGATTCAATCTGACCCGCCGTCTCGTCATTTACTCATCATTCACTCCCCCCACAGAGAATTGACTGGCTTCCCATTGACTTACTCTCCTCAACTGCGCCGCGCTCCTGAATCCGCCTTTGCTCCCCTACCCTCTCTATACCGAGACGAGGGAATCATTCGCTGTGTCAATGCCCTGATTACGCCCTCTCCAGCAGAACCTTCTATGTTTCTACTGGATTTGGCGCAACTACTTCCAAGGCGATCGCTCCCGCTCCAGGACCCGATCCATGCCTTAACCAGCAGCCTCGCTCCGGCGGCGGCTCCAAACATTTCAAGGGAATGACCTCAGCCTTGGAAGAGAGTTTCTGGGTATTTGCTTAAGTCTGTAACCGTAATCATAACCAATAGCAAAATTTTCATCCCTGGACCCGACTGGCTCAGTTACGGTTGTTACGGTTAAAGAGTTATGGTTAAAGCAGTCGTTCTTAACTGAATTACGATGGCGCCATCACCTCCAACCCCTATCCGACAAAGCCAGTTGCTGAATCGACTAGTGATCGACTATGACACCACTGAAGAAGTCGGGTGGGTTGATCAGCTTTTGGTTGACGTCAAGATTCATCAGGTAGAAGGGATCGTTTGCAAATCGGGTTTCTTAGGTCGTAACAAACGTGCATTCAGCTGGGTGCAAATCGAGACAATTGGCCAGGATAGTATCCTGGTAAAATTGCCGGGCGGCCCTGAATCGGACAAACTAGAAACGGCTCAAGTCATGGTCGGGCATGAGGTATGGACCGATGCAGGTGATCGAATGGGTCACTTAGTGGATTATTGTATCCATCCACAAACCGGGGCAGTCTTAGCCTATTTGTTTGCTGCTGAAGGCTTACGAGGCATAGCTGAAGGCGTTTATCGCTTACTGCCCAGCGCCATTATCAGCGCTGGACGGAAGCGGATCATGGCGGAAAAGACCGCTTTGGAGACGGCTGAGCAATTTGCCGAGGGATTCAGCCAGAAGGCGGCCACTGCCTTTGAATTCCTCAAATCAGATTACGCTAAGACCCAGCAGGATTGGACAGCAGCCGTTGGCGGCGCTCAGACAATTGCTGAGAAGCTGCAAACCCACCGCCAAAAGATCTCTTCCCAAGCCAAAGACAAGTTCGCGGACGTCGCCAATCAATTTCAGAAAAAAACCCGGCATGTGGGTAATCAAGTCCAGGATAAATTGTTTGACTTGAAGACTCAATTCAAACAGCAGCAGTCCTCAAAATCAGGGTTAACTTCTCATGATCAAGAAACCAACGATCCCATCGATATCTCGCCCCTGAAAGATTGGCCCGATGATGATCTAGCTGAGTGACTTCAGCTAAATAGTCGTTATGGGCGACTAGGAAAGCACCCGGTGGGAATACTAGTCATTACCAGACTTGGATTCAACCTTAAACCTCACCAGCGACCCCTAGCCTGACCTATGTTTGGCTCACTTCTTCAAATATCAGACCTAGAGCAGGCAA
>JAKSDM010001165.1 GCA_022360135.1 Pseudanabaenales cyanobacterium
TGGCAAACAATTTACCAAAGCCTTTGTAATCGCATATTATTCCGGTCGGTTGCAATTGACGAAGATGAATTTGAAATTGAGGCATCAGATATTACCAATATTTCTCAGAAGAGCTTTGAGGAGAATTGCCAACAGCTACAGGCGGCAATGAATCACTGGCTCGGCTCTGAAGAGTTTCGACTATTGAGTCGATCTTTGCGATCTCGGCTCGAGTCGTCTGCAGAAATCCGCGTCATCATTGAAACGAATGAGCCGGTTCTAAGACGGCTTCCTTGGCAGCAGTGGGATTTTTTCGAACACTATCCCAAAGCCGAACTCGCCTTGAGTCAGCCAGAATACCAACGTCGAGGGGCGGTACGCCCAAAACATTTGCCTAAAAAAGTTAGAATTTTAGCGATTCTAGGTGACTGCCTTGGCATTGATGTTGGCGCTGAAATGCGGTTTCTGAAGCGTTTACAAGATGCGGATGTCACCTTTCTGGTTAATCCATCTTACGACGACTTCCATAATCAGCTTTGGCGGTCATCAGGCTGGGATATTTTGTTTTTCGCCGGGCATAGCCAAACCGAAGGGGAAACCGGGCGAATTTATCTCAATGACAAGACTAGTAACAATAGTCTCACCCTTGATCAGTTAAAAATAGCGCTTCAGTCCGCGATTGATCGCGGACTGAAGCTGGCGATCTTCAATTCCTGCGATGGTTTAGGATTAGCACTGGCCTTAGAGCGTCTCCATATTCCGGCTGTGATTGTGATGCGAGAAGCCGTGCCTAATCACGTTGCGCAGCAGTTTTTCGATCAGTTTTTAGAAGCTTTTGCGATCGAGCGATTGCCTTTATATGTAGCAGTTCGGCAGGCGCGGCAACAGTTACAAGGTCTAGAAGCTGAATTTCCGGGCGCCTCTTGGCTGCCTGTGATTTGTCAAAACCCGGCTGCTGGAACCCCAAATTGGCTCCAGTTAGGCGGAATGCCCAGTTGTCCATATCGGGGCTTGTCCGCCTTTCGAGAAGAAGATGCTCATTTATTTTTTGGCCGCGAACAAGTTACTCAACGTTTAGTGATGGCTGTTCAGCACAAATCATTGGTATGCGTCGTAGGCGCCTCTGGCAGTGGTAAGTCATCGATTGTTCTAGCGGGCTTAATCCCTCAATTGCGAAAGTATTCACAGGCGCAAAACCCAGCTGCACTGTGGCAAATCATAGTGTTTCGCCCTGGCTCCAATCCATTTAAAGCTTTCACAGAAGTGGTTATGCCGTTATCGAAGCACTTGCATTTAGGAGGTCTTGCCGATCAAACGTTGATTCGACTCGAAAGCACATTACGTAGCTGCGCCAATGGCCTCACTCAGATTATTAACGACATTACAAAGTCTATTTTTACAGAAGGGGCTCAAAAACTGGTCTTAGTAATCGATCAGTTTGAAGAACTCTATACACAGACACTGGGAGCAGATTGTCAACTGTTTTTAAGGCAATTACTCGATGCGATACGAGAATGTCCAGGATTGACATTAGTGCTAACGCTACGAGCAGATTTTTACGGCTATGCCCTTTCCTACCGCCCCTTAAGTGATGCGTTACAAGGGGCGGTTTATAACTTAGGTCCAATGAATCGTGAAGAATTGCAATCGGCAATCGAATGTCCTGCTGACACAATGAAAGTCAAGCTAGAAAAGGGCTTAACCGAAAAACTTATTGAAGCGACTTGGGACCATCCCGGACGATTACCCCTCCTGGAATTTGCCCTTACGCAGCTCTGGTCAAAACAATACAATGGTTGGCTAACGCATGAAGCATACAGTGAAATTGGCGGGGTGGAAAGGGCTTTAGCCAACCACGCAGAGACTGTATATGAACAATTGAGCACAGTCGATCGCGCTCGCGCTCGACGCATTTTCGCACAGTTAGTGCGGCCTGGTGTAGGTATCGATACTAGCCGACGTTTGGCGACGCGCGATGAAGTAGGAGAGGAAAACTGGGATCTTGTATCTTTTCTGGCTTCGGCTCGTCTTGTAGTCACAAATCGCCATGAATTAACCAGCGAGGAAACAGTCGAAGTCGTTCATGAAGCATTGCTCAAAAGCTGGAGACGATTAGAGCAGTGGATAGAACTCGATTATACTTTTCGCAATTGGCAAGAAGACCTGAGAATCACAATGCGACGTTGGGAGAGTTCTGCACAGGATGAAGGCGCGCTACTTCGAGGGAAGCTACTTGCAGATGCAGAGTTTTGGTATAGCAATCGAAAAGCAAGTCTTGGCTCTAAAGAGCAACAGTTTATTCAGCTCAGTTTATGGCAACGGGATCAACAATTAAAACAGCGAAAACATAGACGTCAATTTCTCCTCTCTAGTCTGACTTTGGGTTTCTTGTTCACATTATCATTAGCTGGGTTTGCTGTACGGGGATGGCAAGCTTCAGCTATCAACGAGGTGAAAAGTACTGTTGCCTTTTCTGAGGCGCTTTTTGCCTCAGAAAAGCAGTTCGATGCGCTGATTGAATCGGTGCGAGCTAAAAAAAAGGTGAGGCGATTAATAGGAATAGACCCAGAGCTTCAAGCTCAAACCCTAAAAGTGCTTCAGCAATCTGTTTACCGAGTAGTTGAAATCAATCGCTTGCCGCCAGGTGAGAACTCTCGTGTATGGTCAGTGGCGATTAGCCCGGATAGTCGATTAATTGCAGCGGCAAGTAACGACCAGGCAGTTCATCTCTGGAGTGCTGACGGAAAGAAACTTGAACCTTTAAAAGGTCACACTGATTGGGTCTGGGGCGTCGCCTTCAGTCCAGACAACCAAATTATCGCCTCCGGTGGCGAAGATAGAACGGTTAGGCTCTGGACCCGTGACGGGCGACAGCTCCATATCCTCGAAGGGCATCAGGATGCGGTTTGGGCAGTCGCGATCAGCCCAGATAGCCAGACAATAGCCTCTGGTAGTAATGACGGGACGGTTAGGCTCTGGAGTCGAAACGGTGAAGCATTACAGATTCTTACTGGTTACAATAGTCCTGTCTGGGGGATTGCCTTTAGTCCTGATGGACAACTTATAGGTTCAACTAGCGAAGATGGAACGGTTAAACTTTGGACTCGAACAGGCCAGGAACTCCATTCTTTCAAAGCACATTCTAAGCGAGTGGCGAGTATTGCATTCAGTCCGAATAGTCAACAGATTGCCACTGCTAGCGATGATGGCTCCGTCAAGCTTTGGAGCCCTGAGGGCAGAAAATTGGCGACGCTTTCAGCTCATAATGGCGCTGTATGGCGTGTTGCCTTTAGTCCCAATGGACAACTGATCGCCACCGCTAGCTGGGATGAAACGATTAAACTTTGGAGTACGAACGGCGAATTGCTAACAACTTTAGGCGGCCACACGTCTAGGGTCAGGGGAGTAGACTTTAGTCAAGATAGTCAAATGCTTGTTTCAGGCGGCGAAGATTCGATCGTGCGACTGTGGAAGCTAAATAATACCTTGCTGAAGGTTTTGGCCGGGCATACAAATGCAGTGATTGGCGCAACATTTAGTCCGAATAGTCAGTGGATAACGTCTGCATCCGATGACGGTAGTGTTAAAATTTGGGACCGTAACGGTCGTCTGTTAAACACCTTGACGCACCCGTCCGGAGTCTTAAGCATCGCCATTAGTCCAGACAGTCAAAAAATGGTTACTGCCGCCTCAGACGGCAGCCTTAGTCTCTGGACCCTGGATGGAACTTTGCTCCGAACTTTCAAAGCTCATGATATGCTCATCTGGCATGTTGTTTTTAGTCCCGATGGTCAAACAATTGTTTCGGCCAGCGCCGATCAAACGGTCAAACTTTGGACATTGGCTGGTACTCTGCTACAAACTTTGAAGGCGCATGATAGCGAGGTTCGAGAGGTAAAATTTAGCCCAGACGGTCAACTTATTGCCTCCGCTAGTATGGATGGCTCTATAAGGCTTTGGACGCTAAACGGTACTCTGTTAAAGACCTTCTTCGCACATGAGGGAGGTGTGGCCGGTTTAGACTTTAGCCCAGATGGACAGAAAATTGCCTCTGGAGGATTCGACCAGCTTGTAAAGCTTTGGGCGCTTGATGGAACGCCCTTGATGACACTGCGTGGACACCAGCAGGGAGTGAGAGGCCTTGCTTTTAGCCCAAACAACCAATTGATTGCGTCGGCCAGTGCAGATGGCACCGTCAGACTTTGGGAAACAAACGGCGATTTGCTCAACACTCTCAAAGGTCATAGCCGCGCCGTGTGGAAAGTTGCATTCAGCCCAGATGGCCAAACACTTGCCTCTACCGGGGAAGATAAGACCTTGATTTTGTGGAATGTGAGCCGGGTGCGATCGCTAGATCCGCTCGCGTTTGCCTGTCACTGGCTGCACGATTATCTTCGGACTAGCCCTAGTTTGAGTCAGCAAGATCGCACCCTTTGCAATTGAGTTACAACTCACTGTCGGTTCGCTGACTTTTCGCAGGTTATGTGAATTAGCAGTGTGGTCACGGGAAATCATAGATAGTCTCTGGAATGTTCATCAAGGCCAAAATCCTTTGCTGTAAAGAATTGAGAGGAGTGATTTCAGCAGTACCGTTGGGCAAATGATAAAGTGTAATATTGCGAAAAGTTCGCAACATTTGTTCAGTTGATGGGCGTTCTATGGCGCGACGGGGATTCCCCTCATAGAGACCACTGAGTTTGGAATTGAGGGTTTGGAGATTGCCTCGAACGACCAATTCGCCATTGGTCTCGATAATAGGCTACAGATTGAGCCAGTGGAAGACGATCTGCTGGAGCGTTGGTGACGTAAATTCGCCTGCACGAGTTAGGGGGCAGTCAGAGCGAGATTGCTCAAAGCTGCGCTGTGACCCGCTCGACTGTGCAAGACTACCTTCGGCGGGCGGCAGCAAAAGGCTTGAGCTACGAGCAACTGAGCCAACTTAGCGATAGTGAGGCCCAGGCGCTATTGGGTAAAGGACAACGACAATCCACCACGGTTGAAGAAGTCATTGATTTTACCCAAGTTCATCAGGAGTTACAGTGCAAGGGCATCACCCTGATGCTGTTGTGGCAAGAAGGATTGGACTCAGCCCAATGGCAGTGTGGCTATATTACTGCCCGTCCTCGCAAACCCCGCGATAAATCCAAGGTGGAGAAGGCAGTGTAGGAAGTCGAACGGCAAATACTTAGCACTCCTGCGACATCTAGCGCTTTAGCAACTTTGACCAACTCAATCGCGCTATCAAAGCGCAGCTCAAAGGTCTCAATGACTGACAGATGAAAGCTTACGGTCTCAGCTGTCGGGAATTATTCGAGCAGGTGGATCAAGGCGCCCTCAAACCGTTACCGTACTTTAGGGCCTTGTCACGCAGTGACTCGACGCTTTAACTGCATGATGGCGAGTGCTGTCACAAGGGAGCCAATCGAGATCGCTACAATATACAACCCGACATGACCTACCGCATTGGGAATAGCCAGAACAAAAACCCCTCCATGGGGAGCACGTAAGGTGCACCCAAACAACATAGATAGTGCTCCTGTAATCGCAGAGCCAACAATACAGGCTGGGATCACCCGAAAGGGATCATTCGCAGCAAAGGGGATAGCTCCCTCCGTAATAAAGGAAATACCTAGCACAGAGGCTACTTTACCGGCATCCTGTTCAGCTTTATTGAATTTGCGTTTCGCCACAAAAGTAGCGAGGGCTAAGCCTAAAGGAGGAGTCATTCCGGCGGCCATGACGGCGGCCATTGGTGCATAAATATTGCTGGATAATAAGCCTACGGCAAAGGTATAAGCGGCTTTGTTGACGGGGCCGCCCATATCAACAGCCATCATGCCTCCTAGCAACAGTCCCAGGAGAACCGCATTGGTGCTGCCCATGGTTTCCAGAAATGTTGTAAGGCTCTCCATGATGAAGCGGACGGGGCCACCGAAGACATAAACCAACAGCAGGCCAATCACCAAGGTTGAGAGTAGAGGAATCACCAGAACCGGCTTTAAGCCCTCAAAGTTGGTTGGTAGATTCACGGTTTCACGAATCCATAGGGCTACATAGCCAGCCAGAAACCCAGCTAAAATCCCGCCCAGGAAGCCCATTTGCAAGTTGGCGGCTAACATCCCGCCAATGAGGCCGGGTGCTAGACCAGGGCGATCAGCGATCGAGAAGGCAATGTAACCAGCTATTACTGGCACAATCAGCGCAAAGGCTGACGAGCCGCCAATTTGCATCAAGGCATCACCGAAGCTGCCTTCTGGTGGATTAATGCCAAACACAAAGGATAGGGCGATGATTAAACCACCCGCCACAATGACCGGCAACATGTACGAAACACCTGTCAGTAGATGCTTGTAGGGACCTGATCGCTTTTGAGCGCGTTCTGCTTTGGTCTGTTGTACTGCCTCTAGATAGCTAGCCGCATCCTCTGTTGGTTCTGGTAACGCCAGGGCGGCATTCACGACATCCGAACCGCTGTGAATCGCATCTTTGGTTGAGGTTTGATAAAGCCGTTTACCTTGAAATCGAACCAGGTCAACGTGGGTATCGGCGGCAATCACAACAGCATCGGCCTGGACAATGTCGGCTTCGGTAAGTTGATTCTTTGCGCCTACCGATCCTTGGGTCTCGACCTTGATCGTATGGCCTAACTTTTCGGCGCCTGTTTTCAGGGCTTCTGCCGCCATAAAGGTATGGGCAATGCCGGTCGGGCAGGATGTAATCCCCACTAAAAATTTTAAGGTTGATGCGGGTGTCACTTCGGTTGCCGACTCAGTATGGGCTACCGGCTCTTCGGGATGCGGATCGTGAGGATGAGGGACAGTCGGTATTGCTTTGAGGTCAGGTAAATTTCTGGCCAGGGCGATCGCATTTTGAATGACCAGCTCAGTATTGCGAATGGCTTCACTAGTAGATATGGCATAGATGGGCTTGCCCGCAAAGCGGTCTCGTTCCAGGAATCGATCAGCCCCGACAATCACCACCTCTGCAGCGTCAATGTCGGCATCTGTCAATGCTTGATCCTCCGCTTCTACAGTAAGATCGTGCCCCAGGCTTTGAGCTGTTTTTTTAAGCGCTTCTGCCGCCATTTGGGTGTGGGCTTCCCCAGTAGAGCTGGCGGCGATCGCCACAATTTTGGTCATAGTTGTGTTCCCGTTCTCTATCTGTTTTGAAACCTACAATTTGCGGAGTCTTACCTGTGTAGCATTAGCGTTGATGGCTGCTTTGGGAGGTAAACTTGGCCCGAACTGGCTTAATGCCCCCATCGAAAATGCAGCGCCCAAGCGGGCGCAATCGGCGAGAGATCGCTCCTCCACTAAACCCACGACGGCGCCAGCGACCATGGCGTCTCCGGCTCCGACTGTACTTTTCACCGTTATGGTTGGAGGTTGCGCGTGAATGACCTGATCCCGATCAATAAACAAGGCTCCCTTTGCCCCCATCGACACCACAACAATCCACAATCCCTGTTGAATCAGCTGACGGGCAGCCTGAATAATCTCTAATTCTGACTGCAGCGAATAACCCAGAATTTCCTCGAACTCAACCTGGTTGGGCTTAATGATGTCGGGTTTGGCGACCAGCGCTGTCTTGAGGCGATCGCCACTCGTATCCAACACGACAGTCTTGCCCGCCTGCTTTAAAGCCAAAATCAAATCTCGGTAAAGGGTAACGGGGACATCTGCGGGAATACTGCCAGACAAAACAAACCAATCATGTTCGGGCATCAGCTGCTCTATTACGATTTGAAGTTGGGTGACATCCTGGGGAAAAGGAGACTGACCTGGGAAATTGATATCCGTTACCTGCTGCTGAACCTCGTCAATAATCTTGACATTGACCCGCGTCTTTCCCGCAATTCGGACAAAGCGATCCTCAATATGCTTTTGCTGAAACAGTTTTTTAAAGAGTTCGGGATTGTCTTGCCCCAAGAACCCTGTAACTGTGCAGGGATAGCCAAAGTCCGCCAAAAAAGAGGCGACATTCACGCCTTTGCCCCCTGGATCAGACTGTTCCCATGTGACCCGATTCACAGTATCCGCTTTAAACTCTGGAATCGCTACGGTCTGGTCGATTGCGGGATTTAAAGTTACCGTTACAATGCCTGGGCTCATAGCTGGCGCACCTCCTCAGCCGTTGTACAGCGCAAGGCGCGTTTGGCTAGGCGCTGTAATCGTTGCATAGAGGTTTTGCGAAGCTTGGCTTTGACGCCCGGAATACTAGGGATGGTCATGCTCAACTCAGTTACGCCTAGTCCGGCCAGAATCGAGGAGCCTAACGGATCACCTGCTAAACCGCCGCAAACCCCCACCCATTTGCCATACTGTTTAGCCGCTGCTACGGTTTGGGCGATTGCTCGCAATACGGCAGGATGCAAGGCGTCCAACTGTTTCGCCAGGACTGGATGACCCCGATCCATCGCCAGTAAGTACTGGGTCAGGTCATTGGTGCCGACGGAGAAGAAATCAACTTCTTGGGCGAATTCCGCCGCCATCAGCACCGCCGAAGGCGCTTCCACCATCATGCCAATCTCGACTGGCGGAGCCTGTACTTGTTCTCGCACCGATTCTAGAAACGCCTTGGCCGCCCGAACCTCTTCCAGGGTCGCGATCATCGGAAACATGACCCGCACATAGCCCGTCTTGGCCGCTCGCAAGATCGCTCGCAATTGCGTTTCAAACAGCTCGGTCTGATGCAAACACAGCCGAATGCCCCGCACCCCTAAGAAGGGATTTTCTTCTTTAGGCAAATTCAAGTAGGGTACGTCCTTATCGCCGCCAATATCCAGCGTTCGAATGATGATCGGTAAACCATTGAGCGCCTGCGTCATGGTCTGATAGGCCGTCAGTTGTTCATCTTCGCTGGGGGGGGTCGCCCGATTCAAGAAGAGAAACTCGGTTCGCAGCAGGCCGACCCCTTCGCCCCCGGCGTTAACAGCCTGTTCGGCTTCTTCCGGCGCACCAATGTTGGCGACAACCTCAATGCGGTGTCCATCTTTGGTCAGAGCCGGTTGATAGCGCGATCTCCAGACCACATCCTGAAGGTCCTGTTGGGCTTGCTGAGTCTGACGAGCTTTGGCTAAATCCGATATCGTAGGTTTTGGATAGAGCCTACCCCGATCGCCATCCAGGACTGCTTGTTGTCCATTGGCAAGATTGAGAATGGAATCTCCTGCGCTAACGATCGCTGGAATCTTAAGGGATCGCGCAATGATAGCAGCATGGGAAGTGGCGCCGCCTTTTGCAGTACAACAACCGACAACTATTGCTGAATCAAAACCTACTGTATCCGAGGGGGATAGATCATCAGCAATCAAAATAACCGGGTGATTAGGTAATTGAGATCTCGTATCGATGGGCTGCACCAGCTTTTTGAGGACGCGATCGCCCACATCGCGAATATCCACAGATCGACCTGCAATCAGGGGATCTTTAACGGCGGCTAAAGTATCAGCCCGAGCTTTGATTTCCTGTTGCCAGACCCAGGCCGCACTGTGGTTGGGGGGTAGTTTAGCAATGACCGCATCCACCAGGTCTGGATCGGCCAAGAATTCTTGGTGTGTCTGAAAAATTGCGGCCTTACCGGCTCCCAATCTCAGTTTTATAGTGGCATAGAGTTCTTTTAGATCCCTTTGAGCTGCCGCGATTGCACGTCTTAACTGAGCTACTTCAATCTCAGGCGCAGCACCTGTTTCTAAAACCCGAATTTGACTGTGCTGATGCTGATACAGGGGGGCGATCGCAATCCCAGGGGAAGCAGAAATCCCAAGCATAGGAATTGATTCCAGGACTAGTTCAGGCAGATCCTCGCCCCCCATTTCTGCTTCTTCCGCCTCTTCTTCCAGACCCGTTTCAACCGCTTCTTGCAACATTTGCAGCGCTTGTTGAGCATCGTCTCCTTGAGCCATAATCCGGATTTGGCTACCCTGTTCGACGCCTAACTTTAAGAGCGACATTAAACTTTTGCCATTGGCAACCTGTTCGCCATGACGGACTCGAATTTCAGCATTAAAAGACTTCGCTACATCCACAAAAGCAGTGGCAGGACGGGCATGTAACCCAGCACCTCCTGTAATCATTAGATCAACGTATTGATCAAAATCAGCAGTCGTATCAGTGGACTTTTGATGACCATTCGTTGCTGCACGACTGGAGCGGGTCAACTGGTCAACAATGTCCTGAGGGTTGTCTGTGTGCGTCAGGTGTTTAACCTGCTCCGGGTCATCTAAAACGTGGGTTAAGTTTGTCAGAATCTGCAAATGCTCATCAGATTTAGCGGCAACCCCCACCACTAAATGGACTATTTCTCCGGGATTCCAACGCACACCTTCTGGCGCTTGCAGAACAGCAATCCCTGTCTTGTGAATTAAATCGCGCGCTTGAGGCTGCCCATGGGGGATGGCAATGCCATTACCCAGAAACGTATTGGCTTGAGCTTCCCGTGCCAGCATACTCTTAACATAACCAGCCTCAATAAAACCGCTTTTGACCAATAAACTGCCAACCTGTTGGATGGCCTCTGTTTTAGAAGCAAGTTGTACAGCTAACTGCACATTACCAGCCACTAGTTGAACCATAAAACCTCATCCTAAAAACAGATTTTTAGATGTTTAGAAAACAGAAAATTACGAAAAATTAAAACTTTAGATTGATTTTGACATCACAAAGCTGTGTTGGGATTATACCAATTTGAGTCACTACTCAGGCTTAAAAAAATAGAGATATCAAAGGGTTTCAGGATGAATTTGACCCGTCTGGGCTGAACTTATGCATCTGAGGGATTGGCGCCCTTTTGCTGCTTTTTGATATTTTCTGCCGCCGGTGATGTTAGCCGTTAGCCCTCGGCGCCCATATTCACAACCTTCATTATTCAGCGGCAAAAGTTGGTCTGATTTGAGAACACCATAAATCACTTGAATTAGTTTGTGCATCAGTGCTCCAACCACTTGCCTCTTGATTTTACCGACAGCCAAGAGGGGTTCACAAAATCCAACCCTTTCAAGGTCGATTCAATACTTTTAATAATTGATGAAATTCCTTCTGGGTAATAATTATGGACCTTCAGGCATGAAAAAGCTTTGTCTACAATCAGACAGTTCCTAATAGGAATAGGTGAAAAGTTCAGAATAAGATATCTGAAACACCCATAAGTTCGTCAGCTTTTTGCTAATTCAGTACGTTTGATCTTCCTCAAATGAAGGGCGAATATGCTTCAAAGTCTTGATGAGTAA